>CAJZGT010000039.1 GCA_916048145.1 uncultured Streptococcus sp. | reverse complement strand
TGACTTTCCAAATGTGGACAGCCAAGGTTTCTGCTTGACGGAAGATAGAGATTGGGCTGGTCACACTGAGAATATTCCAGTTAGACCAGTCAAGGGCTGGAGCGGATTGTCCTGCTGTATAGATAAGTGCAGCCGCCTCACCAAAGATACGACCAGAGGCCAAGACGACCCCAGTCACAATACCTGGAAGGGCTTCTGGAATGACCACATGGACCACAGTCTCCCAACGAGAAATCCCAAGGGCTAAACCAGCCTCACGTTGCGTATGGTGAACGTGTTTCAAGCTGTCTTCAACATTACGAGTCATCTGAGGCAGGTTAAAGACTGTCAAGGCCAAGGCACCTGAAATGATTGAAAATCCATACTCAAACTGAACTACAAAGATTAAGTAACCAAAGAGACCTACAACCACAGATGGCAGTGATGACAAGATTTCAATACAGGTTCTGACAAAATTGGTCACAGGACCTTTTTTGGCATATTCAGCTAGGAAAATCCCAGCTCCCATAGATAAAGGTACAGAGATAATCAAGGTAATGACCAAAAGGAAGAAGGAATTATAGAGCTGAATTCCAATCCCTCCGCCTGCTTGGTAAGAAGATGATTTGCCAGTCAAGAAAGACCAAGAGATGTGGGGCAAACCACGAACCAAGATATAAAGAATCAAGGATGCCAAGATGGCAACGATAATTCCTGCAATCGAGTAGAGGACAGCTGTTGCAATTTTATCTAATTTCTTAGCGTGCATAGTTTTTCTTTCCTCTTTCTTTCGTAATCAATTTAATCACACTGTTAAAGGCCAAACTCATCAAGAGCAAGACTAAGGCCAGTGACCAAAGAACGTTATTGTCAACTGTTCCCATAACGGTATTTCCGATACCCATGGTCAAAACAGAGGTCAAGGTCGCAGCAGGGGTTGTCAATGAAGTTGGAACAACGGCTGAGTTTCCGACCACCATCTGAATGGCTAAGGCCTCACCAAAGGCACGCGCCATCCCAAAGACCACTGCAGTGAAAATACCTGAACGCGCTGCCTTCAAGGTTACGCGCCAGATGGTTTGCCAGCGAGTGGCTCCCATAGCCAAACTAGCTTCACGGTAGTGACGAGGCACCGCACGCAAGCTATCGGTTGTCATAAAGGTTACCGTCGGTAAAATCATGACAAAGAGAACGAAAATACCTGACAAAATCCCAAAACCAGTTCCACCAAAAACACTGCGGACAAAGGGAACTACGACCTGCAAACCAATAAATCCATAGACGACTGAAGGAATCCCGACTAGCAATTCAATAGCTGGTTGCAAGATTCTAGCACCTTTTGGTGAGACTTCGGTCATAAAGACTGCCGCACCAATGGCAAAAGGAGTTGCGATAAGGGCTGATAGGATTGTGACAATAAAGGAACCCAAAATCATAGGAAGGGCACCAAATTGTTTACCTGAAGGATTCCAAGTTTGTCCAAAAAGGAAATCAAAGATATTGACTCCATTGACAAAGAAGGTCGACAGGCCTTTTTGGGCTACGAAAATCAAAATCATGGCCACGATGATGACAATCAAAGACAGACAGGCAAAGGTCAAGCCTTTTCCTAGTTTCTCTAGACGAGAGTTCTTTGAGGGAGAAAGTAATTTTTTAGCTAATTCTTCTTGATTCATTAGTGACTCCCTTCTAGTGCTGTCACCGTTCCAACAGCGTCTTTTTCAACCTTCATTTCCTTGACAGAAATATAGCCCATCCCCTTAACAATTCCGCTTTGCGCTTCATCTGAGAGGACAAAGTTAAGAAATTCTGCCACTAATTCATTCGGCTGACCTAGAGTATACATGTGTTCATAAGACCACAAAGGCCAGTTATTGGTTGTAACATTTTCTGCAATCGGCTCATAGCCGTTCAATTTCATGCGTTTAACTGAGTCATCCACATAGGCAAAAGCTAGGTAAGAAATGGCTCCTGGTGTCTGGGAAACAATGTTTTTGACCATCCCATTTGAATCCTGTTCTTGACTCTGAATGGCAGATTGGTCATCCATAACAACACTATCAAAGGTTGCACGCGAACCAGAACTTGCCGCGCGGTTGATAATGGAAATGGCTAGATCTTTCCCACCGACTTCTTTCCAGTTGGTTACTTGACCTGTGAAGATGCTACGGAGTTGTTCAGTTGTCAGATTTTCAACGTCAACTTCCTTGTTCACAATTACTGCCAAGCCTGCTACGGCTACCTTATGATCCACTAGAGCGGATGCGTTGATACCGTCTTTTTCCTCGGCAAATACGTCTGAATTTCCTACATCAACAGCTCCAGACTGAACCTGAGACAGACCTGTACCAGATCCTCCACCTTGGACGTTGACTGTTTTTCCAATGTGCATAGAGCCAAATTCATCTGCTGCTGCTTCGACCAAGGGCTGAAGAGCCGTTGAGCCAACAGCTGTCATGGATTCTCCACGATCAATCCAGCTAGCACATCCCGCCAAAGAACCTGCCAGCAAAAGAGCCGCAAGGGATAGAGCGAGTTTTTTCCTTTTTTTCACTGTTTTTCTCCTTGAAAATAATGGTGAATGCTGTGAATTTTTTCAACTATTTATTGATGTTTTTCTTTTTTAAAATCGGGAGCCAACTGAAGTTACTAGCTTGGTTTTACTAGTAATTTGCTCAGTTACCTTTTCCACCAATTTCGACTTAAAATGAAAGACAATTTGAAAAAAATCCATACTTCCACTATAACATAGACAAGCTACTTTGACTAGCATTTTCACTTGAATCTAAGGCCTTTTGGAAAATAATTTTTCAAAACATTTCCCGTCACCTTAGCAAAGCCCAACCCATTGCCTTGAACCAAAACTTGGTACCAATCATTTGGCAGACTTTCTGCCAGCTGAACGGTTTCTCCAGCCACATACTTTACAAACGCTTCTTGGTCAATTTTAACCGACTGCTTGACCTGACTCGGTTTCAAGGCTAGACCAAGAGCAAAACTAGGCTCAAAGCGTTTCTTCTTAAAGGTCCCTAGATGCAGGCCATTGCGAGCAATCTTGAGTTTTCCTAAATCTGGCAAAAGTTCTGGCAAGAGATAGAGTTGGTCCCCAAAAGTCTGCAAGATTCCTCTTAGATTGATCTTCAAGTGGTTTTGAGCAAATTCCTGCCACAAGGTAACTTGTTCACGGCTGAGATTGCTCTTACTTGCCTTACATTTTGGTGCTAGATTTTCACCTTTAAATTGTAAATGAGCTACAAACTGACCCTCTCCCTTAAAATGATGAGGATACATCCGAGCCGTTTCTGGCAGGTCAATTCCAGCTACCATTCCATTGATATGCTCAACTGGCAACAAATCAAAATCATACTCTTCCAGTAGCCAATTGACAATCTCTTCGTTTTCCTCGGGTGCCCAGGTACAAGTTGAATAAACCAGACGACCGCCTTCAGCTAACATGGTTACCGCATCTGCCAGAATTTCTCTTTGCAAACTAGCACATTGACTCGGATAATCTAAGCTCCAATAGTCCATAGCATCTGGTTGCTTACGAAACATCCCTTCCCCAGAGCAAGGAGCATCAAGGACAATAAGGTCAAAATAGCCTTTAAAGACCTTGGCCAAGCGGTCGGCAGATTCATTAGTCACTACGACATTTGTCGCTCCAAAGCGCTCCATATTTTCTACTAAAATCTTAGCCCGTTTGCTTGAAATTTCATTGGAGACAAGGAGACCCTCTCCTGCTAGATAGGCTGCTAGCTGAGTTGATTTTCCACCCGGTGCAGCGGCTAAATCCAAGACCTTCATTCCAGGACTGGGTTGGGCTACCTGAGCCACCATCTGGGCAGCGGGTTCTTGCGAATAAACCAAGCCAGTAGCATGCTCAGGCGATTTACCTGAAACCTTCCCATAGTGACCCCAAGGAGTTTGAGGAATGGGATCAGAAAAGGAAACTGGCGCTTCTTTTAAAGGATTGACCCGAAAGGCCGAAACCGCTTCCTCCTCAAAAGAGGCAAGAAAATCTCTTGCCTCATCTCCTAGTATCTCTTCATATTTTTCAACAAATCCTTCTGGAAATTGCATTTAAGTTCTTTTCCTTTCGTAAATATAGGACTGAATTTCCTCCTGCATCTCAAGAGGTAGCATCATGACCGGCTGTCTGGTTTGAAAATCAAGCGGTTGACCAGATAGGGTCACAACCCGATAGCCCAGACTTTCCCCTAAAATACTAGCCGCAGCATAATCCCATGGTTGCAGATAGGTGACATAGGTCAACAAACGCCCTGACAAAATCTTGGCAAAACTAATGGCCGCACTCCCATAGACACGAACACCGAGGACCGCTCGACCCAAATCAGCCAAGCCCCATTCATTGGTTTCCAGCATACCACTATTCCCTGCAATGAGAAAATCTCCAAGTGGTCTTGCTTTAAAGGGAGCTAGGGGCTTATCATTTAGACAAACTGGAAAGGCTCCACCACCGTGATAACAATCCCCTTTGACCACATCATAAATCAGACCAAACTGCCCCTGACCATTTTCAAAATAAGCCATCATAACAGCAAAATCTTCCTGCTGGGCTACAAAATTATTGGTCCCATCAATGGGATCAATGACCCAAACCTTGCCCTCTTGAACCGAAGCTCGCAGACAACCTTCTTCAGCACAAATCTTATCCTCAGGATAACGGGACAAAATCTCACCAATCAAGAGTTCCTGAACTTCCTTGTCCAGTCTGGTCACCAAATCTGTTGGAGAAGACTTGGTCTCAACACGCAAGTCTTCCTGCATATGGTCAAGGATGTACTGGCCCGCTCTCTTAACAAGCTCTTTGGCAAATTCAAATTTACTTTCCAAGAGAAATCTTCCCTTCCCCTTTTTCCTTGGCAGTCTGAACTGCTCGATAAAGCGAATAGCCACTAACTGTTTCAAATTCTCGTCCCAAACGTTTCTCTTCGCTTTTACTTGGCACGACCGCCTTGAATCCCTTATAGGAGTCCAGTAACTTTTTAGCCTCTACCTTGCCTTCATAGGCAGCTTCAACATCATTAAAAAAAGAAAGCACTGAAGCAAGTTCTTCAGTGCTCCACGACAAATCTAGTGGGTAACTATACTGTTTGTTCATTAACTAATACCAGCTCTCATTCTTGCTTCTTTTAGTTCTTGCTTACGGTAACTACGAGGGAGAAAAGCACGAATCTCATCTTCATTAAAACCGATTTGCATACGTTTGGCATCGATAATAATTGGACGACGCAAAAGACTAGGGTACTGCTCAATCAAATGAAGCAATTCTGATACCGAAATACTTTCTACATCAATATCTAATTTTTGAAAAATTTTTGAACGAGTTGAAATGATGTCATCAGTACCATTTTCGGTCAAGGAAAGGATATGTTGCAATTCTTTTCTTGTTAAAGGACTGGTCATAATATTGTGTTCCACAAAGGGAACCTTATGTTTTTCTAACCAGGCCTTAGCCTTACGACATGATGTACAGCTCGGTGATAGAAATAGTGTAATCATGCTTTTCTCTTCTTATCTATACTTTGCTAATTCTATTATACAAAAAAATAAAGCGCTTGACTAGGGATTTTTAGAAAAAAAGCCTATTTTTTCAAGAAAAATAGACTGTTTGCGAACGATTGACACAATTGGATTTGGTTAATTCACTCTTAACGATGGTTTCGAATCACATACCTAACTTATTTACTCAAAATAAGAACATCTTTAGTATTATTTCCTACGACTTTTCAGGTACAGAAAAACAAAGAAACTTTCATAGAGGGCAAAAAAGAGTAGGAAGGCATGGAGGAAAAAGGTCTCTGGCAAAATCAGAATAACTGGATCCTTGGCTGGGTCAAAAAGCCAGGTATCATCTCCCACAAAGAGAATTTGATGGAAA
Organism: uncultured Streptococcus sp.; assembly: GCA_916048145.1. GTDB lineage: Bacteria > Bacillota > Bacilli > Lactobacillales > Streptococcaceae > Streptococcus. The sequence goes on along the minus strand of CAJZGT010000039.1, from coordinate 4,291 downwards.
AGGGTAAAGAATTGGTCAAAACCAATCAAGACTCCCCCAAGCCCAATCATCACAGGTAAGACTACTAGAGCCAAAAGCCCTTTACTAAAGAGAGACAAAAAGCCCTTTTTCACAATCCCTTTGACAAAGAAATAGAAACTTGGCAGTGTCACTAGAGCTACTAGCTGAACAAAGTGGAAGAGGTTCTTGACCACCGCAAAGTGGTGCAGACCAGCTGCTGACGAACGAAAATCTGGCATCTGCAAGACCTGACTAAAAGGATTGGTCAGATAATTCATCAAGATATGAAAATTGTATTGAATGGTTTCTGGTTTTAGATAGACTCGATCCGTCAAGTTCAGCCACTCAATCTCCAAAGGATAAAAAATCCAAGTCAGATAGATGGTAAGAAGGATTGAGAGGGAGAGGAGAAAGAGCATAGAGCTCCAAAAGATCAGTTTAGTTTTCATCAAAGTCCCACTCCGCAAGGCTAGAAAGCACATGAGTCGGTGCGATTGGTAGGTCTGCTACTTCTTCTGCCTTGGTAAAACCTGTCGTCACCAAGAGCGTTGGAATGCCATTATCAATCCCAGCTCGAATATCAGTCAGGTAATTATCCCCAACCATGATTAATTCTTCACGTTGCAAACCTAAGTACTCAACCGCCTTGTCCATAATGATAGCATTTGGTTTTCCAATATAAACAGGCTTCACTCGTGTCGCCACTTCAAGAAGTGTAATCAGCGAACCAGCCCCTGGCAAAAGCCCTCGTTCTGTCGGGATGTTGAGGTCAGGATTGGTTCCGATAAAATGAGCACCCTTTTGAATAGCTAGAGTTGCTGTCGCAAATTTTTCATAGTCGACTTGCCAGTCCAGGCCTACTACCACATAGGCAGGATTTTCCTTGTCTTCGACATATCCAGCCGCCTTGATGGCTTCCTTGAGCCCTGATTCTCCGATGACATAGACAGTCTTTTCAAGCCCCAAGTCGTTCATATAGTCGATAGTCGCCAAAGTCGCTGTGTAGACAGTCGATAGAGGCGTATCAATATTAAAATTCTGAGCCAGCATCTCCTGAACACTCTCTGGAGTGCGGGTTGTATTGTTGGTCACAAAAAGATAGGGAATGTCCCTCTTTTGCAATTCATGGACAAAAGCCTCTCCTGCCGGGATTCGGTCTTTCCCCTTATAAATCGTTCCGTCTAAATCAATTAAATAGCCTCTATATTTCATCTAACCTTAATCTCCTATTAAATCGTCTTAAATACCTTTTTATTCTCTCTATTCTAGTAATATTCTCTTTTATTATATCAACATCAAACTCATCTGTCTGCAAACAAACCAACTCATTTATCTTTTGAAGGTCGAATTCTATTCGTTCTAAATCATCAAATAAATCAGGATGTACAAAACTAACTCGCGAATTGTTGGGATTTCTATTAAAGTCTTTTAAAGATTGAATCTCGTGTAAGATAACGTTCAATATTTTTTCATCAGAGGGAACTTCTTGTTCACTATTCTGACTTATTTCCGGTATTTCTTTTAATTGTTCATCTAAATCACTCCACCACTTCATAAATGCTGATTCCAAACGTTCTTCTTTCAAATGTTCAGTCTCTTCAGCAAACTCATTTATATCCAAAATTAGCTGTTTAATGGATTCTTTTGAAACTTCTTTCGACGATTGAAATTGCTTAAGAGGACCATTATTTAAAATAGTAACATCTGCATCATACAAAATCGGAACTAATCGAGATTGCAAAGACTTTGATAATGCACCGGCTTCAAAATTTATCCATGGTGCATTTATATTTTCTGGTGTTACAAACACCAGACCAAAATCATTAGAACGCAAATTTTCTTCTATGCTTTTCCCCCAACGCTCTCCGAGTTTTATATCTTTTTCTGACATATAGGGTTCAACATATTGTAAAACATTGGGAAGCCATTCTTTAAAACATTTCGCCAAATATTTACTTCTATCTCCCGACCAACTTAAAAATATTCTCACTTCTTTCTCCTTTTGTTAATTTAATCTACTCTCTGCCAAGTGATGATAGCTTGGGCATTGGTAGCCCCATCACTTGTAATCTCATGCTTACTTTCCAGTCCAGTCCGTTCAACAGCCGATGTAATCACCCCACCTGGTCGAACTTCCTTGACATACTTGAGGTTGATTTTCTTGGGAATATAGTGGGTCAAAAAATCAGCTCCCATGACCTCAAAAATCCAGTCCAAGTATTTACTGTTATTGACATGACCATTCATATCCAAATCGTAAAAACGGACATGGTAATCCTTGCTGATTGGTTCGTTCAAGGACTCATACTTTGGCCCACGGATAAGTTTTTTATCAAACTCAGACTGGTAAGGAGCCACAATCTCAGGTTCGACAGCATGGACTTTTCGACTATCTCGATCCATGAGAACAAAGGTCGCCATCATGTGGATAAGACCCTGACCTGCTTCATCATAAATGGTAAAGCGACGATAACAAAAGAGCCGATTATAGCTCAAAGCTTCCGTTTCGATGGTGATTTCTTCCGCAAAACGAGGCAAACGAACCACCTCAATATCATAGTCTGTGATAATCCAGACTAGATTATAGTTTTCCAAAATTGCCTTATCACTAACTCCCAGCTCAATCGACTGCATCCCTGAAACTTGCAAGGACAGCAAAATCACATCTGGAAGTTTGATATGACCGTTCATATCAGCCATATCAAAAGGAATTTTCATTTTCATTTGATAAGTTAAGCCCATCATCCTACTCCAAAATAAATCGTTCTGCTACAGTGTCTCCCAAAAAGAGACCTCTTTTTGTCATGCGCACGCGATCACCGTCTATTTGCATGAGACCTTGTTGAACCAAATCTCTGACAATTTCTCCATAAAGTCCATCGAAAGACCGTCCAAATTTTTCCTCAAATCGCGCCATGGAGACTCCTGATTTCTTGCGGAGGCCCAAGAACATTTCTTCTTCCATTTGCTCTTTTTGACTCAGGTGCTCCTCTGTGATACGCACATTGCCTTCCTCAACCGCACTGAGATAATGGCGAATCGGACCATGATTTTTATAGCGCACTCCGTTGACATAGCCGGATGCCCCAGCACCGATGCCATAGTATTCAGCATTGTCCCAGTACATGAGATTGTGGCGACTTTCAAAACCAGGCTTTGAGAAATTGGAAATCTCATAATGCTCAAAACCAGCTCGCTCAAGCTCTGCGATGATGTACTCAAACATTTCAGCTTCTAGTTCTTCCTTAGGCAGAGGTAATCTCCCTCGTCGCATACGATTCATAAAGACCGTATGATTTTCTAAAATCAAGCTATACAAACTCATATGGGGAATATCCAGCCCAATGGCCTTAGCCACATTGTCCTTAACTTGCTCCATAGTCTGACCAGGCAGTGCATAAATCAAGTCAATAGAGATATTGTCAAAACCAGCCAATTTCAGGCGGTCGATATTTTCATAAATGTCCTTCTCCAAATGACTACGCCCAATTTTTTTCAGCATCTTGTCGTCAAAGGTTTGCACACCTAGCGAAACACGATTGACAGCTGAGTTTTTCAAAACAGCTATCTTATCTGCATCCAAATCGCCTGGATTAGCTTCAATGGTCAACTCTTCTAAGGCAGACAAGTCCAAGTTTTTAGTCAAGCCCTTCAATAACACCTCCAGTTGAGAAGCTGACAAAGCTGTCGGTGTGCCACCACCGATATAGAGGGTTCTCAACTTTTGAATATCATAAGATTGAAACTCTTCTAACAGATGTTCCAAATAACTATCTACCGGCTGATTCTTGATAAAAACTTTTGAAAAGTCACAATAATAACAAATCTGGGTACAAAATGGGATGTGCACATAGGCTGACGTTGGTTTTTTCTGCATAGTAATTATTATACCACAAAAGCGAACAATACTTAGAATTCCGTTTAATAAAATTCTAGCATTGTTCGCTTTCTTTATCTAATCATTCTTTGTATTTTATGGATAAAACAACTCTCAGAATCAATCTAGTTCGTTGTTAAAACACAAAATAATGAATGTTCATTTGACTAAATTTTTAGTCTTCTTTTTTCTTTCCAAGAGCAAGTCCGAGACCACCTAGCATACCAAGAAGTCCTAGAGATGCAAGAGTCGCATTTGATTCTGTTCCTGTATTTGGCAATGCATTTTGAGAATCATTTGATTTAGCTCCATTATCATTAGTAGTCTTAGTATCTACCTGATCTGCATTCGGAGTTAGAGTTTCTGGTGTTACCTTAGCTGGAGTTTCTACTGGAACTTCCACAGCTGGTTTAC
>CAJZGT010000038.1 GCA_916048145.1 uncultured Streptococcus sp. | reverse complement strand
GACCAGCATGCGTAAATGGACAAAAGGATTTCTCATTTTTGGTGTGGTGACTACCATTATCGGCTTTATCCTACTCTTTATAGGTATTCAATCTGACGGGATTAAGAGCCTACTTGCCATGTCCAAGGAGCCGGTCTATGATAGTCGGATGGAAGAGCTAACCTATGGCAAGGAAGTCGAAAACATAGAAATTACTCTCCACCAACACGCGCTCACCATCACCGACTCTTTGGATGATCAAATCCATATTTCTTATCATCCATCTATTTCTGCTAACCAAGATCTTGTCACAAATCAAAACGACAAAACTCTAAGCCTCATTGATAAGAAACTGTCTGAAACTCCATTTCTCTCTTCTGGAATTGGCGCGATTCTCCATATCGCAAGTAGCTACTCTAGTCGTTTTAATGAAGTTATTCTCCAAGTTCCAAAGGGAAGAAGTCTAAAAGGGATCAACGTGTCAGCCAATCTTGGACAAACCAGTATCACTAATGCTAGTCTTGAAAATGCGACCATCAATACCAATAATGGCTATCTCCTCCGAATTGAAGGAAGTCGTATCAAAAACAGTAAACTCACAACACAAAATATTATCAATATCTTTGATACAGACCTTACAGATAGTCAGCTAGAGTCAACAAAACATCACATCCACGCTGAAAATATTCAAGTACATGGTAAGGTGGAATTGGTAGCGAAAACAGACCTAAAACTGCTACTTTCCGAAGAAGAAAAACAAAGAATCAACTTAGATCTTTCAACAAAACATGGTTCTATTCTTCATTTTGTGAGAGAAGGAAGACATTCATTTAACAACAAAGAAAACAAAGATGAACGATTAAGAAATCCTTATAAAACAGAAAAAGCAGATGCAAAAGATCAACTCATGGCAAGAGCAGACCAGGATATCTATCTACTCAAATCAGAGGAACACGAGTCTTCTTCTAGAAATCATTGACAAAAGCGCTTACATCTGCTAATGTAAAATAAAAAAACAACCAAAAAAGGAGGTTCCTCATGAAACAAGAATGGTTTGAAAGTAATGATTTTGTAAAAACAACAAGCAAGAACAAGCCTGATGAACAACCCAAAGATGTTAGAGACAAGGCTGAAGAAACGATAGTCGATCTCGATACACCAATTGAAAAAAATACTCAAGTAGAGGAGGAAGTCTCTCAAGCTGAAGTCGAACTGGAAAGCCAGCAAGAAGAGAAAATTGAAACGCCTGAAGACAGTGAAGCGAGAACAGAAATAGAAGAAAAGAAAGCATTAGATTCTACTGAAGAAGAGCCAGACCTTTCTAAAGAAAAAGAAAAAGTCACTATAGCTGAAGAAAATCAAGAAGCACTTCCTCAGCAAAAAACAATCTTGAAAGAGCCTCTTCTTATCAGTCAATCCTTAGAAAGTCCCTATATCCCCGACCAAACTCCAAAATCTACGGATAAATGGAAAGAACAAGTGCTTGATTTTTGGTCTTGGCTAGTGGAAGCAATCAAATCTCCTACAAGCAGTCTTGAAACAAGTAGCACACACAGTTACACAGCCTTTCTCTTGCTCATTCTGTTTTCTGCATCTTCCTTTTTCTTTAGTATCTACCACATCAAACATGCTTACTATGGACATATAGCAACTATGCATAATCACTTCCCTGAACAATTTGCTTCATTAAATCTCTTTTCGATTATCTCTATCCTAGTAGCAACAACACTCTTCTTCTTTTCATTCCTCTTGGGTAGTTTCGTTGTGAGACGATTTATCCACCAAGAAAAGGACTGGACGCTAGAAAAGGTTCTCCAACAATATAGTCAACTCTTGGCAATTCCAATCTTCCTCACTGCTATTGCTAGTTTCTTTGCCTTCTTTGACAGCCTGCGATTTACAGCCCTCTTGTGTGTGATTAGCATTGGAATCATTCTGCTTGCCAGTCTCCATATCATTACAAGACCAAGTCAAGCAAGTGAAACCGACTCCTTCTATCAGTTATTCTTATCTGTCCTTGTGAACGGAGTTATTATCCTCCTCTTCTTTGTAGCTGAAGTGGCACTGATTGGAGATTACCTTCGTATCTTGGCCTTTCTTTAAACTTCAATCCTGTCTTTCATGGCAGGATTTTTTCTATGTCAAAAAAGCAAGTCGATTGACCTGCTTCTGCTTTACTCTTCTTGTGCTAATGTTTTAAAATCTTTGTCTAAGATGGGTTGTACTTCTAATTGATTGGCATCTAGTTGATGGTAAGATGCTGATGGTAGTGACTCTAAGAATTTTGCATAGTTCAAGCGGGCAATGGCTTCATAGTCTTCTGGTTTAGAGCCATCTCCTGTGATTTGAACCAAGTCAATCTCCCACTTGACTTCCTTATCCACCAATTGCTCAATATAGGCTGCAGGAACAAATGGTTCTCTCGGTAAAGCGGTCTTGACCCCTTGAGCCAGATGGTAAACACCGTGCACTTGGCCTTCTCCATCCTGATAGAAGGAAACTCTTGCAAAGTAGGCATCTGTCTCTTGAACCACACGCACACGCGCTTCAAACTGAGCCAAGCCATCTTCCCCTAAAAAGCTTTTCAAGTCCTCGTGACTAAAGAAAACAGGATTAAAAATTCCTTGGCAAATCGTAAAGCGGGCTGCACTATCAGCCAGATGGGCTTGAATACCTGCTTGGAAATAAGCTTCAAAGTCAAAATCATCAAGCCCCTCAATCTCAGTTCCTGTATAAGCAAGTAGGGCTTCTAAAAATGCTTTGATAATCTGCCAGTCTGTCTTCGTTAGTAGGTCAGAAAGATCGACACGATATGCCTTTTGATCATCAGCATAGCTAACTTTAAAGAGAAATTGCGATTGCCCCACTATCGCACACTCGATATACTCAAGACGATTAAGAGGCTGACGCAGATAGACTGCATCATAGCTATGTGACTCCAAGCCATCTACCAAGGCCAAGATAGACTTGGCAGTCAAAATTTCCTGTTCTCCTAAAATGCTCTGTTTATTTGGAATAAAAAATGTTTTCGTCATAACTGGACTCCTTTGAAATCGTTTACATATAGTATACCCTATTATCCTGAAAGATACAGAAACAAACTTTAGATTTTTGAGTAAAAAGCATAGAAAAACAGCCCCTAAGGACTGTTTAATCTTATACAGTAGCTGCTTGATCCAAGCTTTCACCGATAGCGGCTAGGCGCTCGACAACTTCAGCTTGTGTCAATTCATGTTCTGAAACATAGCGGTTACGTGGGTGAACACGGCACTCGTGTGAGCATCCACGAAGGTACTTGTCTTCATTTTCTTCTGATGTCAAGATACGACGGTTACAGAATGGATTTCCACAGTTGACATAACGTTCACATGGTGTTCCATCAAACCAGTCTTTCCCTACGATAGTTGGGTTAACATGGTTGACATCGACTGCGATACGCTCGTCAAAGACGTACATTTTCCCATCCCAAAGCTCACCTTGAACTTCTGGGTCTTTACCGTAAGTTGCGATTCCTCCGTGCAATTGGCCGACATCTTTGTAGCCTTCACGGACCATCCAGCCTGAGAATTTCTCACAGCGAACGCCACCTGTACAGTAAACCACGACACGCTTGTCCATGAATTTTTCCTTGTTGTCACGGACCCATTGTGGCAACTCACGGAAGTTGCGGATGTCTGGACGGATAGCTCCACGGAAGTGTCCTAGGTCGTACTCATAGTCGTTACGTGTGTCAAGGACAACGGTATCTTCGTCAAGAAGGGCTTCTTTGAACTCTTTTGGAGACAAGTAAGCACCTGTTGTTTCAAGTGGGTTGATGTCGTTGTCAAAGTCGTTGTCTTCCAAACCAAGGTGGACAATCTCTTTCTTGTAGCGAACAAACATCTTCTTGAATGCTTGTTCATTTTCTTCGTCAATCTTAAACCAGAGGTCTTCCATGCCTGGGAGGCTGTGAACGTAGTCCATGTATTTTTGAGTTGTTTCGTAATCACCTGAAACTGTTCCGTTAATGCCCTCGTCAGCGACTAGGATACGGCCTTTCAGGCCGATTGATTTACAGAAAGCCAAGTGGTCTGCAGCAAATTGCTCTGCATTTTCAATTGGAGTATAAAGGTAGTAAAGTAAGACACGAATATCTTTTGCCATAAGATTTGTTCTCTTTTCTATTCTTAAATTTTCAGAATTTTTCATCTAACTATACTAGTATACCTGCTTAAGAAAACGAATGCAATTTATTTGACTGGAAATTGTAGAAAGGGATTTATCCCTGCATTTCATTAGTAACCATAGCGAATCGACGACAATTCTCTCAATTTTTTTATTTGCTCGGCTTGATTTTCTGACAAAATCAACTTATTATCAATCAATACACGTGAGATATCAACATTCATTTGACTCAATATAAACGGAATAGAGGTCCCATCGTCCTCCAATCGTCTTTTATAACTCACTAACAGATTTTTCAAGGGAGTCAATTGAGGCGCATCCTTTATACCTTCCAGTAGGTGATCTATGAAAGTCATGGCTTCACAACGTCTTTCGTTGCCTCCAGCAAACCATTTTAATGGTGTCATTCTCATTTTCCTCCTTAAATTGAAAAGCTATCATTCCTAACTCTCGCGCCAGTATTTACCCAAACACCCTGTGTAAAAAAGTCAGCAAAAATGGTAATGTTGCGAAAATATTATTAATCACACGCACCGCATAGGATGGATAAATGCTCTTGGTATAGCGGGTCAAACTAGCAAAGATGATGCCAGATGTTGCAAAGACGAAGATATCTAACAGACTAGGCAGACTCAAAAAATGAGGAAGAGCAAACAAAATGGAAGGAAGAAGCAAATCAAGGCCAAATCTAGAATGCTTAAAGAAGGCGTGTTGCAGTAATCCTCTATAGATCAGCACTTCCATAAGTGGAGTCAGAAAGAACAGGGTTATGTAGATACCCAACTCAGCAAAGTTAGTCTCACTATAACCTATCAATACGGCCCAACCTTCAGCAGTTGACTGAACATGTTTAGCTGTCTGAACGTTAAAAGAGATCTGGAGCACTACCACTAGTACTGTCAAAATCGAATACCAAAGCCATTTTTTTCTCGGAATGCGAAAAAGATAGCCGTGCCCTGTCTTAACCAGAATCCAAATCATGACTCCGCTAAATAGCAAACTCAAGATATTTTGAATCCAGAAGAAATTGTCAATCTGGGAAGAAAATTGCCAATAATTTTGGACAATAAGCGTCAGCTGAGAAAGACCAAATACAAAAAATAGGTAAGAGAAAACTGCACTTATTTTGAGTAAAAGCTGATACTTCTTCATGTGAACCCTCCTTTCTAAAATCGGAACATCTCTAATATAAGCTATATTTTCCTAAATCTTTACTCCAAATCCTAAATGTTACTTGATATTTCCTGAATGGTTAAATAGTGATAAGAAAACATGGATATCTATGTTCTTGTTTCAAAAAATCACTGCCTCCCCAAACAAACCTGAGGAAAACAGTGATCACATTTTTAGGAATTAGGAATGAATACACGAAATCAATTGATCTTATGATTTTTTGTTTTTCAAGAATTCATCGTATTGTTTTTGCATTTCGTTCAATACTTTATCGTAGGCACCTTCAGATTTCAATTTTTCCATCAATTCTGGAATAGCTTTATCTGGGTCTACAGTACCAGTGTTGATAGCTGTATCGAATTGTTGCATTGTGTTAGAGATTGCTGAGATTTCAGATTTCACATTGTCAGTGTTAAAGATGAATCCAAGCGCTGGAGATTCTTTAGCTTCAGCCAATTGTTTTTTAGAATCTTCGATTTGTTGGTCTGTAACGTTTTCGTTAATGTAAAGGATCCAGTTGTTACCAGTGTTCCATCCACCCATGTGAGTGTTTCCTTTGTAGCCATCAAGTACTTTAACACGATTTTCTTTACCTGCAAGTTTTTCCCAGTTCTTGCCTTCTGGACCGTAAACAAGACCGTTCAAGAGTTCTGGGTTAGTGTTCAAGAGGTTCAACACTTCCATTGATTTTTCTTTGTTCTTAGAGTTGTTTGAGATAACAAAGTTAGCAACTTGTGTTGTTTGGTTTTTCTTGATGAAGTTAGTGATTGGTTTGATTTGGATATCTTTGTTCGCAACACGTGAAAGCAAGCTGTTACCGTAGTCAGCTGGTCCTACTGTTTCTTCACGAACGAACCAAGTATCTTGTTGAAGGTCAAATGAAGTATCGCTTGTTGCTACATCTTTTGGAATGTATCCAGCTTCATAGAATTTGTGAAGAGTCTTCAAGTGTTCTTTAAAGCGAGGCACTTCGTAACGGTTTACGATCTTAGTAGTGTCCCCTTCAAGGTCGATAACGAATGGAAGTCCATTTGGAACTGGGTAGTCAAAGTTATCAGATGGAATGAAGTTCTTAGTAACCGCAAATGGCACTACATCTGGAGCTTTTTCTTTGATTTGTTTCAAGACTGGCTCAAGTGTTTCGTATGAAGTGACACCTGAAATATCGATACCGTATTTAGCAAGAAGAGTTCCGTTGAAGGCGAAGTTTTGAGATGATGCAACGTTGGCTGCAACTGGAACTGCGTAAATTTTACCGTTAATGCTGTTACCTTTGATGTAAGCTGGGTCAAGTGCTTTGTAAAGCTCTGCCCCTTCTTTCTTGTACAAGTCAGTCAAGTCAGCATAAGCACCTTTTTGAGCATTTACAACATAGTTAGATGCAAAGGCGATATCGTAGTTTTCACCAGATGATGTGATAACTGACATTTTCTTATCATAGTCACCCCATCCAAGATATTGGATATCCAATTTAGCACCAACTTTTTCTCCGATGATTTTGTTAGCATTTTCTAGCAATTCATCCAAGTTATCTGGTTTGTCACCGATTTGGTACATTTTGATAACAGTTTTTTCACCTGAAGCTGAGTCAGCAGCTTTTTTGTTACCTGAAAGGTTTCCACAAGCAGCGAGACCAGCAGCCAAAGCGACTACGCTAGCAGATGCAAAAGCATATTTTTTCCAGTTTTTCATGACAAAAACTCCTTTTTTTATTTTTAAACTTATAAACAATGTAATGATCTTATGCTCAATGAAAATCAAAGAGCAAACTAGGAAACTAGCCGCAGGCTGTACTTGAGTACGGCAAGGCGACGTTGACGCGGTTTGAATTTGATTTTCGAAGAGTATTAACTTCACACAAGGGAAGTTGGGAACTGAGAAATGTTTTTTCTCAACAAGCACTATTCTTTCACGCCACCGATAGTCAAACCTTTTACAAAGTAGCGTTGGAAGAATGGATACAAAATCGCGATTGGAAGGGTTGCGACCACAACCATGGCCATACGACCTGTTTCTTTCGGTAGAGCAACTCCCAGTTGACCAGATAGGCCGACTGCTTTTGCGATGTAGTCCATATTTTGTTGGATTTGCATGAGCAAATATTGCAATGGATACAAGTTGTCACTCTTGATATAAAGAAGGGCGTTGAACCAGTCGTTCCAGAAACCAAGAGCTGTCAAAAGCGTGATGGTTGCGATACCTGGTAGTGACAATGGCAAACAGATTTGGAAGAAGATCCGAGCCTCACTAGCACCATCGATACGAGCGGATTCTAGAATAGCTTCTGGAATGGTCTTCTTGAAGAAGGAACGCATCAAGATGATGTTAAATGGTGAGAGAAGCATTGGAACAATCAAGGCCCAAACTGTATCACCAAGTTGAAGTAAACGAGTGACCACGATATAGCCTGGTACCAAACCAGCGTTGAACAACATACTAAGAAGGGCAAAAATCGTAAAGAATCTGCGATACTTAAAGGTTGTCCGTGAGATGGCGTAGGCATAAGTTGTTGTGATAAAAACGTTTGTGATAGTCCCCACCACTGTTACAAAAACTGAGATGAAGAGGGCTTGGAGAATTTTATCCTTAAATTGTGCCAAGAACTCAAAACCGTCTAATCCAAATTGAGATGGGAAGAAGCTATATCCATTTTGGAGGATGCTCTTTTCATCTGTCACCGAAATAACAATAACAAATATGAAGGGTAGGATACAAGAGAGGGCAATCAAACCAGAAATGGTACTAAAGAAGATATCTGCTTTCTTACTGAAGGAGTGAATGCCGACATTATCAATTTTTTCTTTTTTAATTTTCTTTTCTGCCATATTCTCCTCCTTTCTAGAACAAGGCTGAGTTTGGATCAACTCGTCTTGCCAGTAAGTTTGATAGGATAACCAGAATCAAGCCGACTACTGATTGGTAGAGACCTGCTGCTGAAGCCATCCCGATATCCGCTGTCTGAGTCAAACCGTTATAAACATATACATCCAAAACGTTGGTTACGTTATAAAGCTGACCAGCATTGTGGGGGATTTGGTAGAAAAGACCGAAGTCTGCACGGAAGATATTTCCGACTGCAAGGATAGTCAATACAGTTACCAATGGTGTCAACTGCGGAATGGTTACATTGCGGATTCGTTGCCATTTGCTGGCTCCGTCCACTGTCGCTGCTTCGTAGTAAGTTGGATCAATTCCCATGATTGTCGCATAGTACATGACACTGCTATATCCAAAACCTTTCCAAATACCTAGGAAAAGTAGGAGATATGGCCAGATACCCAAGTCAGCGTAGAAGTTGATTTCTTTGAGACCAAGAGTTTCCAATAAATGGTTGAACACCCCTTTATCAATGTTTAGGAAGGCATCTGTAAAGAAACTGATGATAACCCAAGACAAGAAGTAAGGGAACAACATGGAAGTTTGGAAGATCTTAACCATTCTCTTAGAACGGAGTTCACTGAGGATGATGGCAATCCCTACTGATACAATCAAACCGATAAAGATAAAGCCGAGATTGTAGAGGACAGTATTTCGTGTGATAATAAAGGCGTCTTTTGAACTAAATAAGAATCTGAAATTATCGAGTCCGACCCATTTACTATTCATGATACTATCTATAAAACCATTACTGGTCATGTGGTAGTCTTTGAAGGCAACCACGTTCCCAAATACTGGAATGTAGAAGAATAGAATCAACCAGAGTGCCCCTGGCAAAACCATCAAGAGAAAGATCCAGTTGTCTCTCAAGGTTTTTGAAAACTTATTCATAATTTCCTCCCTTTTTTATTTTGATATCCATCTAAAAATTCCTTTTTAGACTTTTGATAACGATTACATTATTAGTATACTCCTATTTGCAGGTTAGGTTAAACTACTAATTATAGAAAAAACTCCACAAATTATTTTATGTGGAGTACTTTTGACGAAAGAGATGTTTCACGAGAAACACTCTTCATAAGACACAATATTCTTGTTTTTAAGTCGTATAAATCGTTGAAGCTGTCGCAATAGTATGCCACTGGTTGGCTGTTGTGGCTGCGAAGTCCTTGTCTGCGTAGAAGTCTGTAAATGGTAAGATTTCCACTTCTAGCTCGTCGATGCGGTCAATCTGACCAGCCAGATAAGCTTCGATACGGCTTTCTGCTCGCTTAATGCGTTGCAAGAGTCCGCCCATACGGATGTCAACCGTATCCAAACCAAAGACCTTGTTTTCCTTCAACCATTGATGGCTAAAGAGCTTGTGGAAGTTTTCAATCTGGCTTCTGAGTTTTGGCAATTCTTCTCTGGCAATTTGTTTCAAGCTGTCTTTGTCATCCGCTTGATAGACTTGGCGAATGCGTCGTCCTACATCCACTTTACTGCTTAAAATAGCATTCAACTGGGCCTGAGTTTCAAAGAGATAAGCATAGTTGCCAGCTTTTTCTTTAATGTTAGCAAGCGTCTCAGCAGCCTGAGCGAAGTGCGGTTTGTCCTGCTCAGGTGTCATGTGTCGGTCAAGGATCGGACAGAGAACATCCTGATAAAAGACATAGCGGTTGGGATTGATCCCGCTGAGATTGCCTGGCAAGTCTGGCAAGAGGTTGGCAAGGTCAATCTGCATAAAATCTTCAACCGATAGACCTGTATTGGTCTGGAAATGAGCAGACAGTCGGTCTAGGTCATTGCGATAGCTGAGTTCTGCCCAGATTTGCAAACTTGGTAGGATAGAAAACTGGGCAGTTTCCCCACCATTGTCCCCCCAACCCGTCACAATGACTTCTTTGATCTGATTGGCACGGCAGGCCTTGTTAGCCTCAACAGCGATGAGACGGCTGAAATGGTTGTTGGGTGTGAAACCAATCCACTTCCAAGCACCACCTGCAAAGGCGATATCTTGGCTAATCTTGT
>CAJZGT010000037.1 GCA_916048145.1 uncultured Streptococcus sp. | reverse complement strand
AGTAGGGAAGTAAGCGTTCATAAGCATCTTCTAATTTTTCTAAAATCACTTCTAATGATTGATTTTCAATAAAAGAAACATCTGCTTTAACTAACACTTTTCGGATTTCTTGACTTCCTATCTTCTCAACTAAGACCTGACGATTTTCTTCGTTTGCCTCCCACCGTTGACTTTGACCATCAGAGTAGACTAGATAATAAACACCTTCAACGGTTGGAATTTCTAAAACTTTAGCCTGCTTGCCTAGAGTTTGCTTATCTTTTTTGCGCTCGATAAAACTAACTTCCAAAGAAATTCCAAAATCAGTAGATGTCCCGTACAAACGAAGAGCCAACATAGGTTCTGTCACTTGTCCGTCTCTCTGTAGATAGACCCAGAAATGTGGTCGCAAACGCTGCGCTTGATTCATCCACTGACTAGTTTGTTGGAGTTGCCATTCTGGATGACTTACTTGAAAGACTTTGGCCAATTCTGTGAAAGCCTTTCGGGTCTCTTGACCTTTATGACGCAATTCCAGCATCTTCTCTCGCTCTTCTCCCGCTTTATCAGGATTACGGTACTGGAAACCTGCAAAATCTAAATAGTCTCTTATCTTATTCAACATTAGTTTAATCTCCTCTAGCTAGCAAAAAATCAGGATAAACCTGATTTTATTTATTCTGTATCTACAACGACATAGCGATTTGGCTCGTCACCTTCAGAGTAACTAGTCACGCCATCCATACGTGAAATAATACGATGGATAATCTTGCGTTCGCTATTTGACATTGGATCCGTTTGATGGCTGCGACCTTCTTCTAAAACACGAGTCGCCAGTTTTTGCGCATAGGTCTGCAAAACTTCTGCACGGTGTTCAACATAATCATTAACATTGATTGTGATATAGAAAGTTCTTGAATAGCGGTTATAAAGATAATTTTGAGCCAATAGTTGCAAGGCCTTCAGGACTTTACCATGGTAACCGATAATACGACCTGGTTCGTTGGTGTCAATTTGTAAATTGATACTACGGCGGTTATAATCATTTGAAATCGTCGCCTCAACATCCATATCATCAATGATTGTTTGGACATAAGTCGTTACTTCCGTAGCTACTTGTTCAATATCAAAACTCGGTTCCACCTTTAAGTCTAAATCTTCGATAAATTGACTAGAAGGTTCTTCTGTGTCGAAAACTGATTTAGAAGCAGAAACAGTTTCATCTGTGCTCTCTTCTAGTTGCAATTCATTTAGAATTGAAATATGACCAGTTTCTTCCAAAATAGTGCTAGCATGTTTTTCATTTTTCAATATTTCAGCCTTGACTTCATCAGAAAACCCTTGACCTTCTTCTTCAATCTTTTTAATTGCTTCTACAACATGCCCCAAATCAACGGTCGCTTGACTGACTGTTTTAACTGGTTCATTTTTTTCATTGACTTCTTTAGGAACACCCTTTACAGCTTGTTGATTTGCTTTAATGACAGTTGTTTCACTAATAGCTTCAATATCAACCTGGGCTGGTTTTTTACCAAATAAACCAAGAAATCCATTTTTTTCACGAGAAATGACTTTGATGTGAGCCTTCATCCTTGGAATATTTAATTCTTCCAATCCTTTCTGGATTGCTTCTTCAACAGTTGAACCTGTAAATACTACCATTACCAGATTCCTCCTTATTATTATTTCGTTTTCTGAGCCTTTTTCTTGGCTTTTCTTTTTCTATTTTCCAAATCTTTCTGTGCCTGAGCTACCGCCTCTCGCTCTGCGATAATCTTGAATGGATTATTCAAGAAATAGGTTTGCAAGACTTGATAAGCATTAGACACTGCCCAGTAGAGAGCGACTCCGCTCGGCGCATAAACCCCAAAGATAAAAATCAAGACCGGAATACCGTACATCATCGCAGTTGTAGCGCCATTACGCTCAGACAAGGCTTTGTTGGACAGCCAAGTACTTAAAAAGGTGAATACTGCCGCTAAAATCGGAAGAACAAGGGTTGTATCCACACCACCAAGGTTAATCCATAAGAAATGACCTGTCTTTAAAAAGTCAACTCTTGATAGAGCTTGGAACAAGGCCAAAATAACTGGCATCTGAATCAGAATAGGCCAAAGCGAATCTGACTGTCTGACACCCATTTCTTTAAAGACTTTACGCATTTCTTGCTCTAGCTTGGTTCTGCTTTCCATATCTCGACCAGGATATTGTTCTCTAAGCGCCTTAATGCGTGGCTGAGCTTCCTGCATTTTTCTAGAAGCCACCATTTGCACTTGGAAGACTGGCAAAAGCAGTGTACGAATCAAGACCGTAAAGAGAATAATCCCCACTCCGATACTGATATCAAACGATAAAAAGCGAATGATTTCCGCAAAGAAGTAAACAAATTTACTCCAAAAATCAGCCGATTCGGCTGTAATATCGCTAGTTGTCCCATTTGTTGCACAGGCTGTCATGATCAATAGAGACAGTCCTAGCAAACTAGTCAACTGTAGTTTCTTTTTCACTCCCATTTCCTTCCTGGTAAATCTTTGATAATTTTAATACGTGGAGTAGATTTTTCTCCATCTCTGCGTATCCCAAGGTTTCGACCCCTTTTCGAGCAATGACAACAAAGTCGACATCTTCTACCAGACTCCCTTTTGCATTCTGGATAATATGTCTAATTCGTCGCTTGATTTGATTTCTAGTGACGGCATTCCCCAGTTTTTTGCTAACTGATAGACCTACTCGAAAATGGTTTTTCTGGTTTTCTAGTTGGTAGACAACAAACTTGCGATTGGCAAAACTTGTCCCCTCCTTGAAAATCGCCTTAAAATCTTTCTCTCTTTTTACACGAAAGCTTTTCTTCAAAACTCAACTCCATCTATTAAATTACTACTATTATACCATATTTTTCAAAAAAGCCAATCATAGCAAGGTTTTGGACATTTCCATCAGAAAAAGAAGCTGGAAAAATCTCTTTCCCAACTCCTTGTACTAAATATTTTTTCTAGTTTTACTTATTTTTCAATCGTTCAACGTCACGGGCAATGACCAATTCTTCATCTGTTGGGATAACTAAAACACGGATTTTTGCTTCTTCTGTTGAGATGTCTCCTGTTGTTCCAAAAACATTCTTTTCAGGATCAACATCACAACCAAACCAAGTAATACCTGAAATAACTTTCTCACGGAAATGAGCCGCATTCTCTCCAACACCCGCCGTAAAGATAATAGCATCAGCTCCGTTTAAGACTGCTAGATATTGACCAATGTATTTTTGGATACGGTCAACATACATTTCATACGCCAAAGTTGCATCATGATCCCCAGCTTCTACAGCTGCTTCGATATCTCTCATATCACTTGATTTAGCAGATACACCCAACAACCCTGACTCACGATTGAGAACGCGACTGATATCCTCTGGCGTATTGAAATCCTCTGTATATTGCATTAAGTAAGGGATAATAGCAGGATCAATATCTCCAGTACGAGTACCCATCATCACTCCAGCAAGCGGTGTGAATCCCATAGAAGTATCAACTGACTTACCACCGTTAATAGCTGTAATTGATCCCCCGTTTCCGATATGGCATGTAATCAACTTCAAGTCTTCCAAAGGTCGTCCCAAGAGTTTTGCTGCTTCTCCTGCTACAAACTGATGGCTTGTCCCGTGGGCACCGTATTTACGAACCTTATTTTCTGTATAATATTTAGTTGGTAGAGGATAGCGATAAGCCTTCTCTGGCATAGTTGTGTGGAATGAAGTATCAAAAACAACTACACTGGTAATATCTGGCAACAATTCCTTGAAGGCACGAACACCTGCTGCATTGGCTGGATTGTGGAGAGGAGCCAACAAACTCAACTCTTCAACTTTTTCTAAAACATCTCCCTCAACAACTGTTGATTCTTTGAAATATTCTCCACCGGCAACAACACGGTGTCCAACACCTGTAATCTCATCATAAGCCTTGATAATATCGAAACGAATCAAGTCATCCAATAAGATTTTAACAGCTTGTGTGTGATTTTCAATATCCAAAATTTGTTGTTCAGAACGGCCGTCAAATTTTACAGTTGAAATTGAATCTTTCAAACCGATACGTTCAATCAAGCCTTTCGACAATACTTTTTCTTCTGGCATTAAGTATAATTGCCATTTCAAACTTGAACTTCCTGCATTGATTGAAATTGTTTTTGTCATAACATGATACCCCTTTTTTAAGCGTTTTCATCTATTATAACAAAATCTATTTTATATTTCAGTACCTTGAGTCCATTTTTGAAAATTTTCTTTAAATTTCATTAAAACACTTGCATCTTGTAAGCTAGCAAGTGGATAAACAAAAGGCTCTACTGCTATTTCATTTTTCCTCTGTAGGATGAAAATAGTCTTAGATTGTTTAGCATTAGCAAAGAGATTTTCAGGCAGACTAATCATGGCAGTCAGACTCGCCTCCTCTTTCAGCCAGCCTTTCAACAAATCACTCTGAGAACTGGTCAACAAATCACTCGGAGCGAGAAAAATAGCGTATCCATCTGACTTGAGATACTTAAGTCCTTGTTCCATGAGCAAGTGATGGGCGTAAGTATGTTCTTGGCTAGAAGCAACTTGATGACGCGACGCAACGGCGTCATCAGGATAATAGCCAACAGGCAAGTCGCTGATGACCACATCGCTTTCTTTGAGCATTTGTGGACGAACGGCATCTCCTTGGACAAAGCCAGCCTGCAAACCAATTACATCTGCCATGCTAGCTGCCAAATCAATCAGCAAATCATCCACTTCCATTCCCAAATAATCCACCTTTTTATCAAGCGAGGTCAAGAAAGTAGTGCCCAAAATTCCCATCCCAGAACCCATTTCGAGGATCGTAATCTCCTCCTCTGTAAACAACTCTTCCACAATAAACACCAAAAGTAAGGCAATAACATCTGGTGTAAACTGGTGATTGGCCTGCAAGGGTTCTGTTTGCCCAGCCTTCATCAAGAGAAACTGGTAGGTCTTGAGCCATTCTTCTTTGCGAAGCGCTAAGCGTTTAAGGGCCTGATTGTTCTCCTTGACCTGCTCTAACTCAGTCTCACCATCCAAATAGATGCTGTTTTGCTCCACCAAGGCGTCATAAAAGTTGGTCGCCAAATCACTTTGGATGACTTGGACATTCTCTAGTAAATACGTATAAGCTTGTTCAATTTTTTCAAAATCCATATTCCTATCTTATCAAATTTCCCTTCTTTTTTCCATCCTTATAGAAAAATCACTCCCTGACTAGGCGAGTGATTTTTGGGCTACTGTTAAAAAGAGTTCTGAGTAATTTCCTTGAAACAGGTCTTCAGCACTATAGAGAATCTGACTATGTACAGATGAAAAACAATGCTCAATTAGCTGTTTTTCCAGTTCAACCAATGCAAATCCATGATGATTAGCCTCTATCTTTGTAAAATCAGCAATGAGGAGTTGTCCACCTTCCCTCAAATGTTGATGAAACAGTGAGAGAGCCGCATCCAAATCAGGCATATGATGAAGAACACGACAAACAACAATGAGATCAAACTCTTTCTCCAAGGGTTTTTCCAGTAAATCTTGCTCCAAAAAGTGGATATTCTTGATGTCTTGCTGCTCCGCTTTCAAACGAGCTTGCTCCAGCATTTTCTCCGAAATATCCACCAATGTTACAGACTTGGCCTGCTTGGCTAGGGGCAAGGTTAACAGCCCCGTCCCTCCACCGAAATCCAAAATTTCTTTGTCTGATAGAAGATCAATCTGTTTCTCGACTGCTTGACAAACCAAGTTTGCAAGGAAGATATTTTTAGGTGAATCAAAAGTTTCTGCTTTGTGGTTAAAATCATGTTTCATGCTTTTAGTTTAACACAAAGTAGCTTGATTAGCTAGGAATTCTCTTTCTTTTCAAGCTTCTTTTCTGATTTTTTCTTCTCCACTTTTTCACTTGAATCGGTCGCTACCTCTTCCTTTTTATCTCTTTTCTCTTCTTTGATTTTGACTGAGGGAAATAGGAACTCATATTGACTCTTTTGTGTACGAACCCTTGTCACCAAGCTTATTTTCTTATTTTGATAACTCACCTGACCCAGATTAAAAGTCTGTTCCCCACTTTCTTGCTCAATCTTATCCTTGGTTCGCTTGGCCATAGCAAAAGCAACCAACTTTTCTTTATTTAAAGCATAGTCTTGATAGTGGGCGACTTGTCGGTTCAAGTAAAATTGTAACAAAAGACTAAAGATAGCAGCCACGGTGACTGCATAGAGGAGAACACCTGCCTTAACTTTTTTCTTTTTCCACACGATAGATGAACTCCCTTTCTAAGCCCTTTTGGAATTGAAAACGAAAACGAACCAATTGATTGTCCTCTGTAATCTGCGCAGATTTGAGGCCATAAACCATAGGCTGATAACCTCGTCCACTGGCATCAGTTTTTCGAAAATCATCCGATTTTGACTTACCTATCGCAATTTCCTTGCCATCCTGCTTCATATAGAGGCGATTGCCCTCCACTTTTTCGAATTGCGAACGCTCTAATTCTGCCTCCAGCTGGTCCACAAACAAGAGCCACTCCTTTTGCTCGCTTTGCTGCTGATAACGAACTTCTGAAATGAGGAGCTGACTCATGGCTTGAAAGAGAAGTAAACTCCCACTGATGACAATGAGAGCAATCAGAGATTCCAACAAGGTGAAAGCCTTGACCTTATGGCTCTTTGATCGCCAACAACTGTTCTGAACCATGGTAGACCTCCAATCCCTTTTCACTAGAAAACACCTGAATCTCAACTCCGTTGATGTTTACCTGATTTTGACCTGTCTGCAGAGCCATCTTAGCTACCCTCAAGACTTCTTCCTTTTGCAAAATTTTTGTTTCTTCTCGCCTATTTTTCTGAATTTGTCCCAAAAGGAGGGTCGCAATGCTGGCAAAGATAGCTAGAGCGACCACTGCTTCCAGCAAAATCACTGCCCTAATTTTTTGTTTCCTTAATGCGTTTAATTTTTCCATTTCCTAGATATAATTGATAGCGAATCGCTCCTTTACTGGTCTGAAATTCAACCTTAGCCAGGGACGAATTGCCCCCAGCTCGGTCAAATGTAATACTTTGGCCTGATGGTGCTTGAATTCCTTTAGGAACTGTCAACTTTTGACTACCATTGCTAATCGTCTGCCCATCTAGATTCAAACTAGTCTTTTGCTGACTGGCTACACTGCGTTTTTGGGTTTCTCTATAGAGTTCTTCAAACTCCATAAAGAAAATCTGCTCCTCTACCGCTGCAAAAGTGGACTGAACAGAGCCGGATAAGCCCAAGGCAAGGATACTCACCAGTCCCAAAACCAAGAGGCTTTCCAGCATGGTAAAGGCCTTAATCATTGACTTTACGATTTGCTCCTCCATTTTTATCATGGTATTCTTTATAAGCTTTAGCCTGTTCTTCCGTGATGCGTCCATCGTCTTTTAACTTTCTTAGACTAGCATCTTCATTTTTATCCAAGCTATAAAGCTCTGCCTGGCTTTCCACCACCTTAACAACAGCAGCTTTTCCTTTGTCGTTGACTGCCTCTTTTTGTTTGGTCAGATTAGGTACAAAAAGCAAGAGAAGTACGCTGATGATGAGCAGGACCACCAACATCTCTACCAGAGTGAAAGCTTTAACCTTAGATTTTTTCAAGAATGTCATTATTTTTTTCATGTTAAAAATTTACCTCCATATTTTGATACATGGGCATGAGCATTGCCGCATAAAGTAAAACGATAATCAGGGCCACAAAGATAAAGACCAGTGGCTGCACCAAATTCATGGTGCGGTTGACTTGGGTAAAAAAGGCTTCCCAAGTTTTTTCAGCATAGATTTCCAACTCGCTCCCCAGCTTGGACTTGACTTCCCCATACTCGATGATGAGACTCAACTCCTTTTTAAAGAAGGGATAGGTCGCTATGGTTTGGGAAAATTCCTGACCATTTTGTAGGGCTTGCGCCAAATCTTGACCTATTTCTTTAAAGAGCTGGGAACCTTGTTCCTGCATCATTTGAAAAATCTGCGTCAACTCCATCCCTTGAGAAATCATATTCCCCCATTCACGCGCATAATAGGCTGTCAGATAAGCCTGCACAAAGATTCCAAGAAAAGGAATGCGTGCTAGGATAGAAAAAACGCGCATCTTTGAACTTCTTTTATAAAAAGTTAGTGCTAAAAGGACACCTACTGAAATAAACCCTACCATTCCTAGAAAGATTTGTGGCAGATTGCCGATAATTTGGGTGGCAATATTACTACTATCCAGTTGTGGTAGTAGGTAGTTCCGTAGCCCCAGCATGATTAAGAGAAGAAATCCCAGCAAAATCAAGGGATAGGTCGCTACTTCAATTAACTTTTTCTTGACCTTGGCCAGATTGTCCAGATATTCTTCTATCTTTCCCAAACTCAGGTGAAGATTCCCATGGACTTCTGCTAGGGATAACTGGGTGACAATAGCACTTGAAAAGCCCAAACTTTCCATCATTTCTGAGAATGATTTCCCCTGAGACAAGCCCGTGCGCATCTGGGTCACACACTGCTTGTCCAACAAGGCACTCCTATCTAAAAAAGAGATTGTTTCCACCAGATGAAAACCGCTGGAAAAGAGATTGTTAAACAAGGTGATGATATTTTTTTGCTTAGCTGTAGCTAATTTTTTCCGTTTCAGCCTGAAGACTTGTGATATGTCCATCTTTAAGAAGCTGGTCAATCTGTTCATTCCAGCTAGTTGGCTGGTGTTCTTGATAGTCTTTGTTTGCAAAGTCAACGATTCCTCCTCCCCCGATTAATCTTTGATAGCAGACTCCTTGCAGAACGACTGCCAATTCCTCCTCACTCACACCCAACTCCAGCAGGCGCTCATAAACACCTCGAATACTCTTGGCGTGAATGGTTGAAAAGACTGTCGCACCTGTCAAACTGGCTCTGACCACTGCACGCGCCGTCTCGCTGTCACGAATTTCTCCGATAATCAAGAGATCTGGTCGATGACGCAAAGAAAGTTTGATTAGATTTTCATAGGTCAACCCTATTGCTTCGTTCAACTGCAACTGAAGCATGTCGTCCTGCTTGATTTCTACAGGATCTTCGATGGACATGACTTGCTGCTGCTTAAAGAGGGACTTGGCCAATTCGTGCATCAGGGTTGTCTTGCCACTTCCGACTGGACCAGCAAAGAGATAGAGACCACGTTGCCTGTACTGCTTGCCCAATTCATCAATATCTTGAAACCAAAAATGCAAATCCTGCTCCTCATCATGCAACAAGCGAATAACTAAACTCTCATGCCCTCGATAGTCGCCTACAGTAGATAAACGTAAGGACGCCATCTTCTGGTCATATTCATAGTCACAGGAACCAAGCTGACTACGTCTCTTTTCTCCAACATTCATACCCGCCACAAACTTAAAGTGACTGATGACGGCCGCAAACTTTTCAAAATCATAACAACCGATTTTACAGCGCTCATCTCCGACCCTCATATGAAGCTCATAGGCGTCTAACTTAGGGACAAAATAAATGTCTTGTGCCCCTTTTTTCCGGGCCGAGCGAATGATTTCTTGTGCAATTTCTTGAACCATACTTACCTCCTCACCTATACTATTCGCAAAGATTTGGAAAAAATAAAAAACAACTCCAAAAAAGTTACTTTTTCTCTATTTTAATTTCATACGGCAAGAACGGTGCCTTTCCTTACCTGTTTGTTTTTCATAGCCTGGGCGTAGCTTTTCATCTGGAATAACCTGCTCATCCTGCAAAAGAGCCAAAGAATGGTATTGTTGTAAATACTCATCACATTCATCGCACCAGCGTTGGTCTTCTGGATCCCAAAAAATGGTCATCAAGTCACTTCTGCTTTTATAAAGAGGAGATTCCTGTTCCAATCTAAACCAGCAAGTCTTGTAGTATTTGAGAGCATCATAATACTGATCAAACTTCCTACTTGCTACAATATCTTCTTCCCAACCTTCTAAGAACCACCACGGTTCAAAATCTCCGTACATTTCTATAACACGATACATATTCATTCATTCCTTTGTACCGTATATTATAACTAATTTCGCCAAACAAGGAAAGAAATATGCTCATTTCTTAATTTTCAGATAAAAAATCCAGCTATCTGATGGAAGACTGAATTTGATCTGCTGCCTTACGGACTAATAGTCACATAATAAAAAAGCAGAAGCTAGTCTCTAACTTCTGCATTCTCTCTTATGCTTGATAACGTTTCACACCGTCTAGATAGGTTGCTACCAATTCCAAA
>CAJZGT010000036.1 GCA_916048145.1 uncultured Streptococcus sp. | reverse complement strand
AATTGATAATCCTATTTCCCTGGTTTTACTTTTTCAGCTGGATTGAAAAGGCCAACAGAAATAGTAAATTTTTCCCAATATTTTACTATTTTTACTGGTTTTATTTTCCGATCTTTGCCTTACTTGGGATATTCATGGCAGTTGTTTCAATCTTTTTTATCACTATACTTTTAAAAAATTGGACAGATATCAGGTCTTGGGGTATCTGGCTATTACTTTTACTTATCGCTTTTGCCAGTGATTGGTTAATCTATATCTTCTCCCAAAAAATGCTTAGACTAAGAAAGGAGTTAGAGAAGTCTAAATGTGGAAGGCATTGATTTATATTGGTAATAACATTTAATAGAACGAAACTAAAGAAAACAATTTTAAAGAGGAGGTGTCGATGATGAAACTGTCCTTTAATTGGTTTCATTTGATACTCTTATTTCCTTGTTTTTATTTTTTCTATTGGATAGACAATGCTGACAGAAACAGTAAAATTTTCCCAATCTTATACTATTTTTACTGGATTTATATTTCCCTTTTAGCTCTGTTTAGCTTGGATATGACAATTTTTTCATTCTTATTTTTCCCTTTTGTTCTAAATCATGAATCAGATGCTAGTGCTTGGGGTGTTGGATTGCTTTTGATAGTCTTATCACTAGGCAGTGACTGGTTAGATTATATCTTTTTCAAAAACATGCTTAGACTAAGAAAGGAGTTAGGAAAGTCTAAGGGGGAAAGGTATTGATTTATATCGGTTTTTATTTATAGGAGGTGGCTTATGGCACATCTAAAATCATTTATTACACGCTATTCCAAGGTCTATATTGGTTTAGTTATGTTGATCTGGATTGCTTTCTTCTTTCTTCCTTGGGGCAGTCCGATTCTTGGGGTAACGATTGACATCTTCGTTATGCAGAAAATCTTGCTAGTTTTTGGAATTCTGTCCATTTTGATGGCCTTGCTGTCCAAGAAAGTCAGTCTCTTTGTTTTTGGACTTATCTGTTGTCTTTCTCTTTGGATTAATCTATTTATCCTATTTGCTCTTTTGCCGATTTTTGGAAATTAAACACTTAAAAAATAGAGAGAGGTTAGCTTGGAAACTAGCCTCTTTTTCCATTTTGAAATGGGGATTCTTTCTTGAAAATAATCAGTAATTGTGCTAAAATTAAAAGAACATTCTAAAATATTCGGAATTTAAAGTAAGGAAAAACATGGCTAATATTTTAAAAACAATTATCGAAAATGATAAAGGAGAAATCCGTCGTCTGGAAAAGATGGCCGACAAGGTTTTCAAATATGAAGACCAAATGGCTGCTTTGACAGATGACCAACTAAAAGCAAAAACAGTTGAATTTAAAGAACGTTATCAAAATGGAGAATCACTGGATTCATTGCTTTATGAAGCATTTGCGGTTGTCCGTGAAGGTGCTAAACGTGTCCTAGGACTCTTCCCATATAAGGTTCAGGTTATGGGTGGAATCGTTCTTCACCATGGTGACGTGCCAGAGATGCGTACAGGGGAAGGAAAAACCTTGACTGCGACCATGCCAGTATACCTCAATGCCCTTTCAGGTAAAGGGGTTCACGTAGTTACGGTCAATGAATACCTGTCAGAACGTGACGCGACTGAGATGGGTGAATTGTACTCATGGCTTGGTTTGTCAGTAGGGATTAACTTGGCTGCCAAATCTCCAATGGAGAAAAAAGAAGCCTATGAGTGTGACATTACCTACTCAACCAACTCAGAAATCGGATTTGACTACCTTCGTGATAACATGGTTGTTCGTGCTGAAAACATGGTACAACGTCCGCTTAACTATGCCTTGGTCGATGAGGTTGACTCTATTTTGATTGACGAGGCTCGTACACCTTTGATCGTATCAGGTGCTAATGCGGTTGAAACCAGTCAGCTCTACCACATGGCAGACCACTATGTAAAATCTTTGGACAAAGACGACTACATCATCGATGTGCAGTCTAAGACTATTGGTTTGTCTGATTCAGGGATTGATAAGGCTGAAAGCTACTTCAAACTTGACAATCTCTATGACATCGAAAACGTGGCTTTGACTCACTTTATCGATAACGCCCTTCGTGCCAACTACATCATGCTTCTCGATATTGACTATGTGGTGAGCGAAGAACAAGAAATCTTGATCGTTGACCAATTTACAGGTCGTACTATGGAAGGTCGTCGTTATTCTGATGGCTTGCACCAAGCCATTGAAGCTAAAGAAGGTGTGCCAATTCAGGATGAAACCAAGACATCTGCCTCAATCACTTACCAAAACCTTTTCCGTATGTACAAGAAATTGTCTGGAATGACGGGTACAGGTAAGACTGAGGAAGAAGAATTCCGTGAAATTTACAACATTCGTGTTATTCCAATCCCAACAAACCGTCCTGTTCAACGTATTGACCATTCAGACCTTCTTTATGCAAGTATCGAGGCTAAGTTTAAGGCGGTTGTCGAAGACGTTAAGGCTCGTTACCAAAAAGGTCAACCTGTCTTGGTTGGTACAGTAGCAGTTGAAACCAGTGACTACATTTCTAAGAAATTGGTTGCAGCTGGCGTACCTCACGAAGTCTTGAATGCCAAAAACCACTATAAAGAAGCCCAAATCATTATGAATGCTGGTCAACGTGGTGCTGTTACCATCGCAACCAACATGGCCGGTCGTGGTACCGACATCAAGCTTGGTGAAGGGGTTCGTGAACTTGGTGGACTTTGTGTGATTGGTACAGAACGTCATGAAAGCCGTCGTATCGATAACCAGCTTCGTGGACGTTCAGGTCGTCAAGGAGACCCAGGTGAGTCACAATTCTACCTCTCTCTTGAAGATGATTTGATGAAACGTTTTGGTTCTGAACGTCTGAAAGGTGTCTTCGAACGTCTCAATATGTCTGATGAAGCCATTGAGTCTCGTATGTTGACACGTCAGGTTGAAGCGGCTCAAAAACGTGTCGAAGGAAATAACTACGATACCCGTAAACAAGTCCTTCAATACGATGATGTCATGCGTGAACAACGTGAGATTATCTACGCTCAACGTTACGATGTTATCACTGCAGACCGTGACTTGGCACCTGAAATTCAGGCTATGATCAAACGCACGATTGGTCGTGTCGTTGATGGTCATGCGCGTGCCAAACAAGATGAAAAACTAGAAGCAATTTTGAACTTTGCTAAGTACAACTTGCTTCCAGAAGATTCTATTACGATGGAAGACTTGTCAGGCTTGTCTGATAAGGCAATTAAGGAAGAGCTCTTCCAACGTGCCTTGCAAGTTTACGATAGTCAGGTTTCAAAACTACGCGATGAAGAAGCAGTTAAAGAATTCCAAAAAGTCTTGATTCTACGAGTGGTGGATAACAAGTGGACAGATCATATCGATGCCCTTGATCAATTGCGTAACGCTGTTGGACTTCGTGGCTATGCTCAGAACAACCCTGTTGTTGAGTATCAGGCGGAAGGTTTCCGTATGTTTAATGACATGATTGGTTCGATTGAGTTTGATGTGACACGCTTGATGATGAAAGCACAAATTCATGAACAAGAAAGACCACAAGCAGAACACCATATCAGTACAACAGCGACTCGAAATATCGCTGCCCACCAAGCAAATATGCCTGAAAATCTGGATTTGAGTCAGATTGGACGGAATGAACTTTGCCCATGTGGTTCTGGTAAGAAGTTTAAAAACTGTCACGGTAAAAGACAATAAAATGAGAGAGTTTAGAGGCGGATACCTTGTGAAAAGTAAATTTTTACTTGGTATCCGTTTGCTTTATAAGGAGATGAGTTATGGTATTTACAGCAAAAAGTCCTAAAATTAATATTGAAGAAGTTCGTGCCTTATCAAAATTGGAAGGCCAAGCTTTGGAGAGAAAATCACAGCGCGATCAAGAGCTAGAAGCCATTATACGTGGAGAAGACCAGCGGATTCTCTTGGTAATTGGGCCATGCTCATCTGATAATGAAGAAGCTGTCCTTGAGTACGCTAAGCGTTTGGCAGTCCTGCAAGCAGAAGTGGCAGACCGTATCTTTATGGTTATGCGTGTTTATACTGCCAAACCCCGTACCAACGGAGATGGTTATAAGGGCTTGATTCACCAACCTAACGCGGCAGAAGCGCCTAGTCTTATCAACGGAATTAAAGCCGTGCGCCATCTTCATTATCGTGTCATCACGGAAACAGGTATGACGACAGCTGATGAAATGCTTTATCCTGAAAATCTTCCTCTTGTGGATGATTTGATTTCTTACATGGCTGTTGGTGCCCGTTCAGTTGAAGACCAGCAACACCGCTTTGTGGCAAGTGGGGCAGATTTTGCGACTGGGTTTAAAAATCCAACCTCTGGAAATCTCAATGTTATGTTTAATGGAATTTATGCTGCTCAAAACAAACAAAGTTTCCTTTTCCTAGGAAAAGAAGTGGAAACAACTGGGAACCCGCTTTCGCACGCCATTCTTCGTGGAGCAATCAATGAGTATGGGAAGAATATTCCTAACTACTACTATGATAATTTGATGGATACCATTGCCCAGTATGAGAAAATGGGCTTGGAAAATCCCTTTATCATTGTGGATACCAATCATGACAACTCTGGTAAGCAATACATGGATCAGATTCGAATTGTCCGCCAGACCTTGATTAACCGTGATTGGAATGAAAAAATCAAGCAGTACGTTCGTGGCTTTATGATTGAGTCTTATCTAGAAGACGGCCGTCAAAACGAACCAGAAGTATTTGGCAAGTCGATCACAGACCCTTGCCTTGGCTGGGAAAATACGGAAGCCCTCGTCAGAGAAATCTACCAAACGCTAGGAGAATAAGATGGCATTTATTGAAAAAGGTCAAGAAATCGATATTGAAGCAATCAAGGCAGAAACTCAATTGTCTGCGGAAGCCTTGAGACTAAAGGAGCGCCGTGATAGAGAATTGGCAGACATTATTTCAGGGGAAGATGACCGTATCCTTTTGGTGATTGGCCCTTGCTCTTCTGATAATGAAGAAGCTGTCTTGGAATATGCCCGCCGTTTATCCGCTTTGCAGAAGAAGGTGGCGGACAAGATTTTCATGGTTATGCGTGTTTATACTGCTAAACCTCGCACCAACGGAGACGGCTATAAAGGTTTGGTTCACCAACCAGATACCTCTAAGGCTCCAAGCCTGATCAACGGTTTGCAGGCTGTGCGCCAGTTGCACTACCGCGTAATTACAGAGACTGGTTTGACAACGGCAGATGAGATGCTTTATCCGTCAAATCTGGTCTTGGTAGATGATTTGGTCAGCTACCATGCTGTTGGGGCTCGTTCTGTGGAAGACCAAGAGCACCGTTTTGTGGCCTCAGGGATTGATGCACCAGTCGGAATGAAAAATCCAACCTCTGGAAATTTGAGTGTCATGTTTAATGGCATCTATGCCGCTCAAAATAAACAGACCTTCCTTTTCCATGGGCAAGAAGTTGAGACTTCAGGAAATCCCTTGGCCCATGTCATCCTTCGTGGCGCAGTTAATGAATATGGGAAAAATGAGCCTAACTTTTACTATGAAACTTTGCTAAATGCCATTGAACGCTATGAAGCTATGGGACTTGAAAATCCCTTTATCCTCATTGATACCAACCATGATAACTCAGGCAAGCAATATATGGAGCAGATTCGAATTGTTCGCCAGACCTTGCAAAATCGTGATTGGAATGAGAAGATTAAAAAGATAGTTCGAGGCTTTATGATTGAATCTTACCTAGCAGATGGTCGTCAAAACCAACCAGAGGTCTTTGGTTGCTCCATTACCGATCCTTGTCTAGGTTGGGAAAATACAGAGGCCTTGGTAGAAGAAATTTATGCTACCTTGACAAAATAAGTGAAAAGGATGGAGTTGGGGGAATCTCAACTCCTTTTGATGAGAATGATAGTTGGACACGGAATTGACATCGAAGAATTGGCTTCGATAGAAAGCGCAGTTACACGACATGAAGGATTTGCTAAGCGCGTGCTGACCGCTAAGGAAATGGAACGGTTTAACAGTCTTAAAGGGCGCAGACAAATCGAATATTTAGCTGGTCGCTGGTCGGCTAAAGAAGCCTTTTCCAAGGCTATGGGAACGGGTATTGGAAAAATCGGTTTTCAGGATTTGGAAGTCTTGAATAATGAACGCGGGGCGCCTTATTTTAGTCAGGCACCATTTTCAGGAAAGATTTGGCTGTCTATCAGCCATACCGATCAGTTTGTGACAGCCAGTGTCATTTTGGAGGAAAATCATGAAAGCTAGTCCACATAGACCAACCAAGGCTCTGATTCATCTGGGAGCTATTCGACAAAATATTCAGCAAATGGGGGCTCATATCCCTCAAGGAACGCTCAAGTGGGCTGTGGTCAAGGCCAATGCTTATGGGCATGGAGCTGTTGCCGTTGCTAAGGCGATCCAGGACGATGTTGATGGTTTTTGCGTTTCCAATATCGATGAAGCTATTGAACTCAGACAAGCTGGACTCAGCAAGCGAATTCTCATTTTAGGAGTTTCTGAAATCGAAGCTGTCGCTCTAGCTAAAGAATACGACATCACCTTGACTGTGGCTGGACTGGAGTGGATTCAAGTACTCTTAGATAAGAAAGCGGATCTAATTGGATTGACAGTTCACCTCAAGATTGATTCAGGAATGGGACGGATTGGTTTTCGAGAGACTCGTGAGGCTGGGCAAGCTCAAGAATTGCTCCAACAACACGGTGCTCGTGTTGAAGGGATTTTTACCCATTTTGCGACTGCAGATGAAGCATCAGATACCTACTTTAATGCCCAGTTAGAACGGTTTAAAACTATTTTGGCTAGTATGAAAGGTCTTCCAGAGCTGGTACATGCTAGCAACTCGGCAACGACTCTTTGGCATGCAGAGACTATTTTCAATGCGGTTCGTATGGGAGACGCTATGTATGGCCTGAATCCTAGCGGAGAGGTCTTGGACTTGCCTTATGACCTGACTCCAGCCTTGACCTTGGAGTCTGCTCTGGTTCATGTCAAGACAGTTCCAGCCGGAGCTTGCATGGGCTATGGAGCGACCTATCAGGCTGATAGCGAGCAAGTCATTGCGACGGTACCAATCGGCTATGCGGATGGTTGGACACGAGACATGCAGAATTTCTCTGTCTTGGTAGATGGGCAAGCTTGCCCAATCGTCGGACGGGTTTCGATGGACCAAATCACCATTCGTCTGCCTAAGCTTTATCCGTTGGGAACCAAAGTAACCTTGATTGGTTCTAACGGGGGCAAGGAAATCACAGCTACTCAGGTTGCGACCTACCGCGGAACCATTAACTACGAGGTGGTTTGTCTTCTCAGCGACCGCATTCCGAGAGAATATTATTAGAAAAGAAAGGAGTGGAGCATGAATCTACATCAACCCTTGCATGTCTTACCTGGTGTGGGACCAAAGTCAGCAGAGAAATACGCCAAACTAGGAATTGAAAATTTGCAAGACCTCTTGCTCTACTTTCCTTTCCGTTATGAAGATTTCAAGACCAAGCAAGTATTGGAACTAGAAGACGGTGAAAAGGCGGTTCTTTCTGGTCAAGTCGTGACTCCTGCCAGTGTTCAGTATTATGGTTTCAAGCGCAATCGCCTGCGTTTTAGCCTCAAGCAGGGAGAAGTCGTTTTTGCGGTGAATTTCTTTAACCAGCCCTATCTAGCAGATAAGATAGAGTTGGGAGCAACTCTTGCCGTCTTTGGAAAATGGGACCGTGCCAAGGCTAGTCTGACTGGGATGAAGGTCCTGGCTCAGGTGGAAGATGACCTCCAGCCTGTCTATCGTCTGACTCAGGGAATCAGTCAGGCCAGTCTGGTCAAGGTCATCAAAACGGCCTTTGATCAGGGACTGGACCTCTTGATAGAGGAAAATCTTCCCCAGTCTTTGCTGGACAAATACAAACTCATGTCCCGTTGTCAGGCAGTCCGCGCCATGCATTTCCCCAAGGATTTGGCTGAATACAAGCAGGCCCTTCGCCGTATCAAATTTGAGGAACTCTTTTATTTCCAAATGCAATTGCAGACGCTCAAATCTGAAAATAGAGTTCAGGGAAGCGGTCTGGTTCTGAACTGGTCTCAGGAAAAAGTGACAGCAGTCAAGGAAAGCCTTCCATTTGCCCTGACCCCAGCTCAGGAAAAGAGTTTGCAGGAAATTTTAACTGACATGAAGTCGGATCACCACATGAATCGTCTCTTGCAAGGAGATGTGGGGAGTGGAAAAACGGTGGTCGCTGGCTTGGCCATGTTTGTGGCAGTGATAGCTGGCTACCAGGCTGCTCTCATGGTGCCAACAGAAATTCTCGCAGAGCAACATTTTGAGAGTCTACAGAGTCTCTTCCCAGACCTAAAACTCGCTCTCTTGACAGGTTCCTTGAAAGCTGCAGAAAAGAGAGGAGTCTTGGAGACTATTGCCAAGGGTGAGGCTGATTTGATTATCGGAACTCATGCCCTGATTCAGGATGGGGTGGAGTATGCTCGTCTTGGTTTGATTATCATCGATGAGCAGCACCGTTTCGGTGTTGGGCAAAGGCGTATTTTACGGGAAAAAGGTGACAATCCTGACGTTCTCATGATGACAGCGACTCCTATCCCACGGACGCTGGCTATCACAGCCTTTGGTGATATGGATGTTTCCACTATTGACCAGATGCCAGCAGGACGGAAACCTATTGTGACACGCTGGATCAAACATGAGCAATTACCTCAGGTCTTGACTTGGTTAGAGGGGGAAATCCAAAAAGGTTCACAAGCCTATGTTATCTCTCCTTTGATTGAAGAATCAGAAGCTCTAGATTTGAAAAATGCCATTGCCTTATCAGAAGAGTTGACGGCTCATTTTGCTGGTAAGGCCGAAGTGGCTCTTCTACATGGTAAGATGAAGAGTGACGAAAAAGACCAGATTATGCAGGAGTTCAAAGAGAGAAAAACGAATATTCTGGTTTCGACAACGGTTATTGAGGTTGGGGTCAATGTTCCTAATGCCACGGTCATGATTATCATGGATGCCGATCGCTTCGGTCTCAGTCAGCTTCACCAGCTCAGAGGTCGTGTCGGTCGGGGGGACAAGCAGTCCTATGCTGTTCTCGTTGCCAATCCTAAGACGGATTCTGGGAAAGACCGCATGCGCATCATGACAGAAACAACCAATGGATTTGTCCTTGCGGAGGAAGATTTGAAAATGCGGGGTTCGGGTGAGATTTTTGGAACCAGACAGTCAGGTCTCCCAGAGTTTCAAGTGGCTGATATTATCGAAGATTTTCCGATTTTAGAAGAAGCCAGAAAAGTTGCTAGCTACATTAGTTCTATTGAAGGCTGGCAAGAGGATCCAGAGTGGCGGATGATTGCCCTTCATTTGGAAAAGAAAGAACATCTAGATTAAGCTTTCTCTAAGGAAATCTTATACTCAATGAAAATCAAAGAGCAAACTAGGAAACTAGCCGCAAGCTGTACTTGAGTACGGTAAGGCGACGCTGACGTGGTTTGAAGAGATTTTCGAAGAGTATTAAGCTAGCTTTCAGGTTTGCCCTTTATACTAGAGTCATCAAAAAGAAACGAGGACTCTCACATGACAGTAACGATTAAAGTAAATTACCAAACCACTTTCCAAAATAAAGAAGCAAAAAATTAAGATTAAGCAGAAGAAGAAAGAGCGAAATGCTCTTTTTTCGTTTCTAAAACTACTTTCAGCCCATTATCCTAAAAGTAAAGAATCTAAAATCTCTTTCTATTTACCCTTCTTTCTTGCATTGATTTCTTAGATATGCTACAGTTGTGGTAGCGATTACAAAATAAAAGGAGCATGCTATGAAAAATCCAGCTTTATTAGAAGAAATTAAGACCTATCTAGGAAGGGATGAGGTTCCAGAAGACTTTGATGCTTTCTGGGATGAGGAAGTGAAAAAAGTTTCAACTCTTCCAGTCTACCAGTTAGAGGAAAGAGATTTCCATATTCCCCAAGTCAAGTGCTTTGAGCTCACTTTTGAAGGAACTAATGCAGGTAAGGTCTATGCGCGCGTCGTTCTTCCAAAGAGTGAGGAAAAAGTTCCTCTAATCTTCCATTTCCATGGTTATATGGGACGTGGCTGGGACTGGGCCGATATGATGGCCTTCACCGTGTCTGGTTACGGTGTTGTTTCCATGGATGTGCGGGGACAGTCAGGTTATTCACAGGACGGTTTGCGTTCTCCTTTAGGAAATACGGTTAAGGGACATATTATCCGTGGGGTTGTGGAAGGTCGGGATCATCTCTTCTATAAGGATGTTTATCTGGATATTTACCAGTTGGTTGAAATTATTGCTAGTCTGCCTCAGGTTGATGAGAAGCGTCTTTCTAGCTATGGTGCCTCGCAAGGAGGGGCTCTAGCCCTAGTTGCAGCAGCGCTCAGTCCTCGGATTCAGAAAACAGTTGCCATCTATCCCTTCTTGTCAGACTTTAGACGAGTGCTTGAGATTGGTAATACAAGTGAAGCCTATGACGAACTTTTCCGTTATTTCAAGTTTCACGATCCCTTCCACGAAACTGAGGAGGAGATCATGGCGACCCTGGCCTATATCGATGTGAAAAATCTTGCTCATCGTATCAAGGGTGAGGTTAAGATGATTACGGGCTTGGACGACGATGTTTGCT
>CAJZGT010000035.1 GCA_916048145.1 uncultured Streptococcus sp. | reverse complement strand
CCTTTTCTATATTTTTTATTCAAAAAGTTTTTAACGAGCGTTTTTTATGCTCAAGTCTAAGATACAAAGGGCGTCAAACTCAAAGTGAAAATAGGAAACTGACGCAGTGTCTAGCAGACACTAGGAAGTTTATCTTTTTCACACCGAGTTTAGCCCGTGTTCAATTAAATTGAAACACCAGCCTCTGCTCTTTTATATTTTAGATTAAAGTTTGATTTCTACGTTTACACCACTTGGAAGATCCAATTTCATCAAGGCATCAACTGTTTTTTGAGTTGGGTTAACGATATCGATCAAACGTTTGTGTGTACGCATTTCAAATTGTTCGCGAGAGTCTTTATATTTGTGAGTCGCACGAATGATTGTGTAGAGGCTACGTTCAGTTGGAAGTGGGATTGGACCCGCAACTTGTGCACCTGTACGAGTAGCTGATTCTACGATTTTTGCAGCCGCTGTGTCAAGCGTACGGTGTTCGTAAGCTTTCAAACGGATACGGATTTTTTTGTTTGCCATCTTTTTCTCCTTTTCGTCTATTTAAGATAATAGGCTAGCTCCACAAGAAAACCGACGCGCGTTGCGTGGCAATGCAACCGAGCGTGTCGCAACCTCTTGCATCAAAGCTAAGGCTGTAATTTACAGCACCGTAATAGAATAACACAAATCCCCTGCGATTGCAAGGGATTTGTTGCTGTTTTTTCGTTTTTTTAAAATGAAACTGTTTTCCTACTTTTTCTTTCTAAAATTAGGGATTTTCTTCTATATAAACTGACTCCTCTTGACCTCGAATTTACCTTCTGATTGGTCTACTAGAATGTCCGCCCTTGACTCAGTTTCTTTATAGTATTGTAGATATTGCTCCCGTCTCATCTGATGACTAGCCAATATAAAGGATACATCACGATTTCTCACAGTTGTATCTCGAGCTAGGCGCCGCTTTAATTCGGTCTCCTCATCCGTGTAGAAACAGATAGTTTTGTCAAAGAGTTCTTTGGGTAAAAAGCCAACAGACATCCCTTCGACAATCAGAATTGGTTTTGCTCCAGACAAGACCTCGCTAGCCTTCCAAGGTTCTTCAATTGTTAAGATATCTATACCCGCCTGTAAGGCCAGGATATCTCGCTCCAAACTCGCCAATTCATGCGCCACTGGCAGACAGGCTGTCACCTTTTGATTAGGCGCGTCCTTTGGTACTACCAGATGGCGTCTGGAGGTGATATAAGAATCTGTTTCTAGCAAATTTACTGTAGTAGAATCTAAAGCTTGGTACAATTCCTTTGCAAAGGTTGATTTACCTGAAGCTCCATGACCGTATATTCCCAGTGTCCTGACTTTTCCCTTTTCTATTTCTGAAACAAGCTGGTCTATTAAGTCTTTTCTCTTCATTCTCTCTTCACTTGTTCATAGCTTTCTTTTCCGTCATTGAGCTTGTCCCAAATCACTACTTGCCCACTTTTGAGGGATTTTTGCACATCGATAATTCGTTGATTGGACGAACCTCGAAACTGGAGCATGAGATTTCTCTTAATTCGATCATATCGTCCATCGACAAGAATGTCAATCAGTGACAAGAGTTCCAGTTTATCTGGAGTTTCCAACATCATTTCTTCCCATGTATAGCCCGTCCAAGACCAGATATCTTTATCTGGTAATTCCTTCCGAATACGCTTAACGAGTGGTAAAAGAATGCCAGTATTGAGAAAGGGCTCTCCTCCCAACAAAGTCAAGCCTTGAACATAGGGCTGGGCAAGATCTGCCATGATTTGTTCTTCTAATTCTGCTGTATAGGGAATGCCTGCATTAAAAGACCAAGTCGCAACATTATAGCATCCCTCGCAGTGAAACATGCAGCCTGATACATAGAGGGAGTTCCGCACACCTTCTCCATCCACAAAGTTAAAGGCCTTGTAGTCAATGATACGCCCTTGACTGAGTTCCTCGCTTTTCCATTCTTGTGGTTTTGGATTATTCATTCGCTACCTCTATCCAATAACGTTCCACACCATTACGAACATCCTCAAGGAGCCCACCATTTACTAAAATGACTGCTCTGCTAGCAGGATTATTCACGCTACAGGTCACAAGAGTTCTCTTGATGTTCTTTCCCTTAGCAACTTGCAAGCCCTGACGGAGAGTTTCCTTAGCATAACTCTTGCCTCTTTCTGATGGACGAATGGAGTAGCCAATGTGGCCAGCATAATTCAGTAATCCCTCATTCAGTCTCAATCGCAGATTCAAAAATCCTAGAGCACGACCTACATCATCAAATGATACAAATTGAATAGAAGGAACACGATTTTCAGGTAAGTTTATTCCCATCTCTTTTTGCATATTTGTTTCCAACCATTCTTCATACACAAAGTTCTCTGTATCCCAGAATCCTCCATCATGGGCTGATTGGCTATTTTCAAACTCTGCCATCATCTCTAAAACTGTTGCTTTATCTGCTAATCTTGGTCTGCGTAGTTCCATTTTCACCTCCCACTAAGAGAAAAGCGAGAGAAATCCCTCACTTTTTCTTATTCTTATTTAAAAATTGTTCTCTGAGGTTGAGCAAGCGTTCTTTTTTGCTCACTCCACCTTTCGAATGCTTTTCATGATAACGGGTCACTTGTGCACGCCCCTTATCATCTAATTGATATTTTCCCATTTCAGTTCTTTCTAATTTGTTACTTGATGACCAGCTATTTTAATCGTTGAGCCATTCATATGTTTGACACGCGCAGCGATTTCCTTGTGACGCCCATTGACCATCGGTCTCGCTTGAGGATTGCCTAAATAGCCACAAGTCCGTTTAACAACATCTACTGTTTTAGGGTCGCTATTGCCACAGTTTGGACAAGCAAACCCTCTCTCAGTTGGTTCAAAATCCCCTTCAAAATCACACTTGTAGCAACGGTCTATTGGAGTATTGGTCCCCAGATAGCCCACACGGTCATAAGCATAATCCCATACAGCTTCCAAGGCTTTAGGATTTTGCTGAAGGACTGGATACTCACAATAATGGATGAAACCACCTGACGCACCTGCTTCTGGATAGACTTTCTCAAAGTCTAATTTTTCAAACGGTGTTGGATTTTTACGAACATCGTAGTGGAAAGAATTGGTGTAGTATTCCTTGTCTGTAATATCAGGAATAGAGCCGAACTTTTCTGTATCTAGTCGGCAGAAACGGTCTGTCAAACTTTCAGACGGTGTTGAGTAGATAGAGAAATGGTAGCCATATTGGTCAGACCACTCTTCTACGCGGCGTTTCATATCACGAATGATATCCAGCGTGAATTCCTTAGCATCTGGATTACTTTCCCAGCTGTTACCAAAGAAAACAGTCGCTACTTCGTACAAACCGATATAGCCTAGTGAAACTGTCGCACGACGATTCTTAAAGAGCTGGTCAACACTTTCTTCTTTACCTAGACGATGGCCAAAAGCACCGTATTGATACAGGATAGGAGCATTTGCTGGTGTTGCTTCCTTGGTTCGTTCGACACGATAAACCAGAGCATCTTCCGCAATGTTCATTCGCTCGTTGAAGATTTCCCAGAACTTATTTATATCACCTTCAGACTCTAGAGCAATACGAGGCAAGTTAACCGTCACAACTCCCAGGTTCATGCGACCTGAATTGACTTCAACACCATTTTCATCCTTCCATCCTTGAAGGAACGAACGGCAACCCATAGGCACCTTAAAAGAACCTGTCAAGTCAACAATCTTATCGTAAGACAAGACGTCTGGGTACATCCGCTTGGTTGCACACTCAAGAGCCAACTGTTTAATGTCGTAGTTGGGAGTTCCTTCCTCTAAATTAAGGTCTCTTTTCAGAGTAAAAATAAGTTTAGGAAAGATAGCCGTACGATGTTCTGAACCAAGGCCCTTAATGCGAATGTTTAAAATAGCCTTTTGAATTTCACGCTCAAAACGATTGGTTCCCAGACCAAAACCTAGCGAAGTAAAAGGTGTTTGCCCATTTGAAGTGAAGAGAGTATTAATTTCATACTCGAGAGATTGCATGGCATCATAGATGTCCTTTTGCGTTTTCTTCCAAGCGTAATCTTCCCGTTTTTCAGGTAAGACCCACTCTTCCGCATCCTTGAGGTGTTTTTTGTAATTCTTCTCTGCATAAGGCGCCAAGATCTCATCGATACGGTCAGCTGAACAACCTCCGTACTGGCTAGAAGCAACGTTGGCGATGATTTGGGAAATTTGAGCTGTCGCAGTCTGGATAGACTTGGGACTTTCTACCTCTGCATTTCCAATCTTAAAACCATTTTCCAACATACCCTTGAAATCAATCAAACAGCAGTTGGTCATAGGTGTATAGGGACTGTAGTCCAAATCGTGATAGTGGATATCCCCTTTTTGGTGGGCATTGGCTACGTGCTTAGGAAGCATTTGCAGCCCGATTGATTTCCCAACAATACCTGCTGTCAAATCACGCTGGGTATTAAAGACATCGCTGTCTTTATTAGCATTTTCATTGATAACTGCCTGATCTTTATTGAGAAGCTTATGGATACTAAAGTTAATATCTGTCGCTTTTGAGCGTTCAAAATCCCTTTGTGTCCGATAAGTAATATACTCCTCAGCCAAGGCATATTCTTTGGCTTCAAGAAGTTCATGTTCTACGATATTTTGAATTTCGTAAATCTTAACTCCCTGTGGAAAGCGACTATGAATTTCTGTGACAATTCGCTCGGTCAGAGCATTGAGGCGTTTTTCGACCAAGGGTGTCACGTCCATAACCTTGTCTGCCGCCTTGTGGAGAGCCTTGTCAATCTTGTCCACATCAAATACAACACGTCTCCCATCTCGTTTCTCGACGAAGAGAGTTGGCAAAATTGTAATTTTTTCTTCTAGTGCAATCATATGCATGCTCTTTTCTAAAATGTTCTTTCTAAAAAGTATTATACCACTCTAAAAAGAAAAATCAATATCTTGTGTCAAAAATCCTAAAATTTTAAAAAACACACAAGATATTGATTTGGTTATTTTAATTTATATAGTTTGAATTCGTTCGTATCCGTCTTAACAAGTTCATATTTTTCACTAAGCAAAGTCTCTACATCTGACCACAAAGCCACCTGTTGATTAACCATAATCATCTTCGGTTGATTCTCCTTCAAGTCATTCATAAGCTTAGTTTTATTCTCATCGCTTGCAATATAGAGAGTTGGGTTCAATAAAGAACTTGGTGCTAGACGTTCACTTTCTAGATAAAACTCAGGACGGTTATCCCACGCATATACACGATCTTCAACACTCGTTTCCTTTTTGACGACACTCGCAAGACGGGCTCTTTCTTGATATGCTGATGGATGAAAAACATAACGACTCAAAACTGGTAGAAGCAATAAATAAGCTATTGCAACAAGCGGTAAATATAAATTACTTTTTAGGAAAGAACCATCGCCATCATTTCTCCGACGACGATTCACTCTATCCTTACCCTTAATTTCTGTTATAAGGAGTAATATCAAGAATGGAATCAGCAGGACTAAACGTGAACCATACGCTGACTCTTTAGATAAAATCAACATAGATAACACAAGCAGCAATCCTAAACTAGCAACTAGTGATAATGAATATTGCTTGGCTGGTTTTAATTGGAATAAGCCCTTAAAGAGGAGAGTGAGAGAACCAACCCCAATAGCAAGCAATCCGTAGAAAACTGCATTTTCAACCAAAAGGTTATTTGCAAACAGACTCACTGCATTTAAGGGGTAAAAAGTTTGACTAATCGCATCACCAAAACTTCCTTGCAAGACCGTAAAATAACCTAAAGGATAAAAGACAATAGAAAATCCAAGAGCAGCTGCAAAAAATTGATACAATCCATGAACAAATCGATGCTCCGCCACATTAAAACCGATCAATGCCAAGGCAATCGTAGCTACAAATAAAGCTGTAGGCAATGGAGCAAGGAAGAATGCTAGAGCAAAACTCATTCCAAGTCGCAAAAATCCTTTATCACTATCCGGATAAGACAAATACTGCGTCACAATGTGCAAAGAGTAAAATAAAAATGGTAATGCTAGGAAAAGGGCATAACCTCCACCAAAACCAAGTCCTGCAACGAGGAGATAAAATACAAACACAACTTGCTTGGCCTGCTCACTCTGGTCGGTAAGAGTATCTGCTGCTTTAAAAAGGAAAATACCTGCCCCAAACAGAGCCAACCATTCCACAAGAGAAATTAAAACACTCCCTTTCAAAAGATAAGCTACTAAATAATAAAGCAAGCCATTAGTCCCAAAGTAGTCTGTATAAATCTGACCAGTTTGATGCAAGGCCCATCCAATATAAAGGTCCTGGGTCTGCTCAGGGCTCATTAAATTAAAAATAAAAGGTAGGACAACAGAAATCACTGTTGCAATCAAACTTCCAATCAAAATACTAAAAAGCGGAAGCAGAGTTTCCTTTTTTTCTAGTAATGTCCAATCTGGGTAACGAGATTCTTCATGGCTCTCATCTTTTTTTCCATATACATTCATTCATTTTTCCTCCAAGTTTATCTGTTTTAGTATATCAAAATCTTACCGGAATGTCAGCCCGGGATTGATATTTACCTTATATCCTATCTAGAATAGCGATTCGTTTGATGCTACAAAAACAATCTAGCCTCCCGAATTGAAAGTCTAACTTAACCATATAAAAAGATTTAACTCAAGGTCAAATCTTTTTGTTTTTAAAGCATGGGTGCAAATAACTGGACAATTTCTTTGATAAGAGTTTGATACCACTTTGGTTTAATGGTGTAGGAATTGATTTCTCGTGAAACTTGGAAAATTCCTCTAAAATCCTCCGCAATATCCAGAATTGATTGGGTTCGATATAACAACACTGCATTTTCATAGTGATGAACCAGACTACGATAATCAAAATTGATAGTCCCAACGGTTGCTGCCTCGCCATCAACGATCATTTGTTTACTGTGAAGGAAACCGGGACTGTATTCGTAAATGCGGACTCCTGCCGAAAGCAGATCTAAGTACGCTCCTCTAGTGACTAATTGGATTACTTTCTTATCTGGAATATAAGGTGTAACAATTCGCACATCTACTCCTCTCAGGGAAGCATTTTTAATACTTTCAGTCAAATCATAGTCAATGATAAGATAAGGGGTCGTAATATAGATATAATCTGTCGCCTGATTGATGAGATTCTGATAAACAGTTTTTCCCA
This sequence comes from uncultured Streptococcus sp., assembly GCA_916048145.1. Classification (GTDB taxonomy): domain Bacteria; phylum Bacillota; class Bacilli; order Lactobacillales; family Streptococcaceae; genus Streptococcus. The sequence goes on along the minus strand of CAJZGT010000035.1, from coordinate 3,624 downwards.
CCTGAGCTCGGTAAATGGGTTTAGGTCCGCTACTATATGGTATACAAAACCCTTGACCATCTCTCGGTTGATTCTCAAGGTGATATTGATCGAAATCACTAATTTCTCCACGATTTATATACCAAGTTGCTAAAAAGAGTCTTGTTAAAGCCTTGACCGCTAAACCATCTAAACGGATACCACTATCCTTCCAATATCCAAATCTCTCTACATGATTGATATACTCATCTGCAAGGTTAACACCACCAGTGTAGGCAATCTGACCATCAATAATTAAGATTTTACGGTGATCACGATTGTTATAAGCAACTGTCAAACGAGGAATTACCTTGTTAAACTTATGGGCCTCAATTCCTCTTCCCCGAAGCTGAATAGTATAATCACCAGGTAATGTTGCCATACAACCGATGTCATCATAAAGCATTTTCACTTCTACACCTTGGGCGACTTTTTCTTCCAAAATCTCTAAAATACTATTCCACATCAAACCTTCTTCTACAATATAATACTCTAAGAAGATGAACTTTTCTGCTTTCCTAAGATCCTCCAGCATCTGTTGCCACATACTTTCTCCAGAAGCAAAAAACTTTGTATCTGTTTGATCATATACATCTGCATTTGTATCCATACTGAGGAGTGATTTAATAACTCCATAAGCAGATTTGTCTTGTTCCTTTAATTCCAAACGCAAAGCTCTACTGTTATCCTCACGATGAACCATGGATTGCAATTGTTCCAGTTGCTTCATTTCTTTCTTGGACAAACGACGTTCTCCAAACATGATATACAGCAAGGGTCCAAACACTGGAACAAAGGCTACTAAAAGCCATGTTACCTTACTCTCGGGATTCATAGAACGATTAACAATCGATACAATGGTCGCTAAACTCACTAAAATAACAAGTATAATCCAAATAATAGGCGCCATTCGCCCCAGATAGAGAAATACACCAAAAACAAGAACTAACTCAGTCAGCATAATGGTAATACTAAAACCATACTTGGACATGAGCAACTGTATTTTTCTAGTTTTCATACATCCCCTTTCTTTTTTATCCTTCTCCCTAACCACCTAGTTAATAGTTGTTTCCATTAGTATACATCAGTTCACAGCTAGATGGCAACAATTTACTCTTTTTCTCCTTGAATTTAGTAGGCATTCGATCAAGTTTACAATCCCAGTACCAGTATGGGAAATCAATATCCTAATCTTACATGATATAAAAAGAGTTTTCAAGATAATCCTTCTTTTTATGATAAGCTCTATTTTCAAATATACCATCCACTTGATTTTATCTTCATAGGAAAGCTTTGATAAAATTAAAATATCCCTAGAAAGGTAGTTAAGGTATTTTACCTTGGAAATTTCAGTACGTTTCAACAAATCTTTTTAGATAATGTTTGAGACTTTTAAAACCAAAAAATTCCAATAGAATCTATCGGAATTTTTGATAAATAAGCTTTACTTAGATAAAACGATACGATCTGAAGCGTCTCTATCCATATCGTCAATAATCATCTGATTTCCATTAATTGCATAAATCTTGGCATCATCCCCAATAATCATGCGTTGATTGGCGGCATCGAAGCTAACCTGCTTGATTTCTTGATCTCCGTCAGTTTCTACCTGTGTCCATGTACCAGTTGTTCCAGTTACCACTAAAGTGATACGGTCTCCTTCGTCCTGACCAGTATAAGTTCCATCAATATTAGTTGGTTGGGCTGTAACTGTATTTTGTGAAGAACTTGTTGTTGCCTGGTTTGAATTTTCTGCCGAAGATGAAGCAGCAGGTTGTGATTGCTGAGTTTGTTGAGTTTGCGATTGAGCTGCTGGTTGTTGAACCTGTTGAGCTCTTTGTGAGCAAGCTACTAAGAGACTAAGACTTGCTAGAGAAGCAAGAGAAAGTGTGAATATTTTTAATTTCATGATGAATTTCCTTTCTTCTACCAATTTAGAGAATGTTTCTTCTAACTGGTGGTTCCACTAGTATAACAAGTTCAAAAAAGGAGGTCAATTTATCTGCTCATGGGCCAGCAAGTAGCCCCGTACTTCTGAGATAAAATAGAGAGACCCTGTAATGAATAACAAGTCTTGAGTGTCTGCTCTTTCTTCGAAACTGCTGATAAATTCGCGATAAGAAAGAATTACATCGTAACCTGTTATATCTGTCTCATCTAAAGAACCCTGATAATCAAAGCCAGTTACCTTGAGTTCCACCTGAGGCAAATTCTCAGTCAGATAACCTAACATCCCTTGATAATCCTTACGTTTCAAGGCTCCAAATAAGATTTGAGGACGATAACCTTCCTGCTCTTTTTCTTTGATAAATTCAACCAAGCGGGTCAAGGCAGGGAGGTTATGAGCACCGTCCAAATAAATCTGAGGACGAATACGCTCTAAACGACCAGCCCAATAGGTCTTCTCCAAAGCCTGTCTTACAGCCTGCTCATTAACAACTTCCTTTTCTTCCCTCATAAAGAGAAGAAAAGTTTGCAACGCCAAGGCCGCATTCTCCTGCTGATAAGCTCCTTCTAAACCTATTTTCAGCTGCAAAATATTTAGTAAAGAACTTGAAAAATCACCATTCAACATTGAAAAATCCTGACCTGTCTGATAAAGGTCAACAGCTAAAGATTCGGCTTTTTCCTGACAAACAAGCCTAGCTTCTGAAGACAACTTCGCAATCACTGCCTTCTTACCAGCCTTAAAAATACCAGCTTTCTGCTCTGCGATTGCTTCTAGACTATCGCCCAGAGTCTCCTGATGGTCAAGTCCGATGGAAGTGATGACAGCAATCTCTCCAGTTACCACATTGGTCGTGTCAAGTAAGCCACCAATTCCCACTTCCAGTAGAACCAAATCCACCTCTTGCTCTCTAAAATAAAGAAAAGCAATCAAGGTCAGCAATTCAAAAAAGGACAACTGATCATGGGTTTGCAGAAGCGTTTTCTCCATCTCCTTGACCTGATTAGCCAAACGGATGAAGTCTGCATCAGCTATAGGTTGCCCGTTAATGCAGATTCGATCATTGATAGAGACGATATGAGGGGAGGTAAAGGACGCAACTTTTTTGCCATGCCCCATAAATAACTCCCTCATAAAAGCAATGGTAGATCCTTTCCCATTAGTCCCAGTGACGTGGATAATAGGGTAAAACTTTTCGGGATTTCCTAACAAATCCACCGCTTGTTGCATTCGCCCCAAACCTGATCGAAAATTCAAACCAATCCGACTGTGAAGCCATTCTTCTACTTCAAACATATATATCTCCTTGACAAAAGTCCAATCAATTACCACATCAAAGCATGATGACTAATAAAAACAAGGCCAGGATTTTCGTCCCGACCTCTAACCTGGTTAGCTAATAACTAGCTACTATGAATATTAACTTGAGCTAAAAACATCCACTTGATGTTCCAACTCTTCCAATTTTTAGGAGTTTTAGTGATACAGTCTCCCAGACTTACTTACGGTCTTTATTTTTAGCGTAAGGGTAAAAACGTCCCCGGACTTACCAGCTCTTTTTTATTTCAAAGAGCTGGGCTAAAAACATCCACTGGATGTTTTTACTCCTCCATAAAGCTGTTGAAGACTTCTTCAATCATGTTCCATTCGTCTTCTGA
>CAJZGT010000034.1 GCA_916048145.1 uncultured Streptococcus sp. | reverse complement strand
TGGCTATTGGGATGGGAGCCCAAGGTTTTCTGTCTGATGTCATCAATGGCTTTTTTATCCTTTTTGAACGTCAACTGGATGTGGGAGATGAAGTCGTTTTGACAAATGGTCCTATTACTGTATCAGGCAAGGTTGTCAGCGTCGGCATTCGGACGACTCAACTCAGAGGAGAAGACCAAGTTCTGCACTTCGTTCCCAATCGAAATATCACCGTTGTCAGCAATTTCTCTCGGACAGACCAGGCCTGAAATTTTAGTAGATTTATGGTACAATAGAAAGAGTTTGGTAAAGGAGAGAAGATGTTTTTAGAAAAACAGTTGGGCAATGGTTGTGCCTGGATTAACCTAGATTTAGACAAGTTGAAAAAACTAGAGGACCTTTCTGAAATCTACGGTTTGGACAAGGAAACCATCGAATATGCGCTGGATAGAAATGAGCGTGCCCACATGGATTATCACCTTGAAAATGGGACTGTGACCTTTATCTACAATGTCTTGAACTTGAAAAAGGATAAGGCATACTATGAAGCCTTTCCCATGACCTTTATCGTGGAACATCGTCGTCTGATTACCATTAGTAATACCAAGAACGCCTATGTCATTGAACAAATGACCCGTTATCTGGAGAGTCATGACACGCTTTCGATTTACAAGTTTCTCTTTGCCAGTCTGGAAATCATCAGCAATGCCTACTATCCTGTCATCGAGCAGATGGACAAGAGTAAGGACGAGGTCAATGGTCTCTTGCGTCAGCGAACAACTAAGAAAAATCTTTTTGCGTTGTCCGACTTGGAGACTGGTATGGTTTACCTCACTGCAGCTGCCAAGCAAAATCGTATGTTGCTGGAACATATCCAAGGGCATGCCCTCTATCGCAGTTTTAACGAGATTGAGAGAGCAGTTTGATGATGCCATGATTGAGGCTCATCAGCTGGTATCCATGACAGACTTGATTTCTCAAGTCCTCCAACAACTATCCGCATCTTACAACAACATCCTAAACAATAACCTGAATGATAATTTGACAACCTTGACCATCATTTCAGTCTTGCTAGCGGTTTTGGCAGTCGTGACAGGCTTTTTCGGAATGAATGTTCCGTTACCTTTAACAGATGAACCTCATGCTTGGCTCTACATCAGCTTGGCTAGTGCTGGGTTATGGATTGTCCTGTCGTTGTTGCTAAGGAAAATTGCGAAAAAAAGTTAAGAAAAGGAGCCAGAATGGCGATTGAAAACTATATGCCAGATTTTGCTGTGGAAGCAGTCTATGATCTGACAGTCCCAAGCCTGCAGGCGCAGGGAATCAAGGCTGTTTTGGTCGATTTGGACAATACCCTCATTGCTTGGAACAACCCTGATGGGACGCCAGAGATGAAGCAATGGCTACATGATCTTCGGGACGCGGGCATTCGCATCATCGTGGTCTCAAATAACACCAAAAAACGTGTCCAACGAGCAGTTGAAAAGTTTGGAATTGACTACGTTTATTGGGCTCTGAAGCCCTTCACATTTGGGATTAACCGTGCCATGAAGGAATTTCACTATGAGAAAAGTGAAGTAGTCATGGTTGGCGATCAGCTCATGACCGATATTCGAGCAGCCCACCGTGCTGGCATTCGCTCGATTTTAGTCAAACCCTTGGTCCAACATGACTCGATCAAAACGCAGATTAACCGAGCTCGTGAGCGTCGTGTGATGCGAAAAATCACTGAAAAGTACGGACCGATTACATATAAAAAAGGAATTTAACTATGGAAGAAATTCTCTGTATTGGTTGTGGAGCAACCATTCAGACGACAGACAAGGCTGGTCTTGGATTTACTCCCCAGTCGGCACTCGAAAAAGGTTTGGAGACTGGTGAAGTCTATTGCCAACGCTGTTTCCGTCTCCGCCACTACAATGAAATCACAGATGTCCAGTTGACGGACGATGATTTCCTCAAGCTCTTGCACGAGGTGGGGGATAGTGATGCCTTGGTGGTCAATGTCATTGATATCTTTGATTTTAATGGCTCTGTTATCCCAGGCTTGCCACGCTTTGTATCGGGCAATGATGTCCTCTTGGTCGGAAATAAAAAAGATATCCTGCCTAAGTCAGTTAAGCCGGGCAAGATTAGCCAGTGGCTCATGGAACGTGCCCACGAGGAAGGTCTCCGTCCAGTTGATGTCGTCCTAACTTCGGCACAAAACAAGCATGCCATTAAGGAAGTCATTGACAAGATTGAACACTACCGTAAGGGTCGTGATGTTTATGTGGTCGGTGTGACTAACGTTGGAAAATCAACTCTAATCAATGCTATTATCCAAGAAATTACGGGTGATCAGAATGTCATCACGACTTCGCGCTTCCCAGGGACAACCTTGGACAAAATCGAGATTCCGCTTGATGACGGTTCTTATATCTACGATACACCAGGGATTATCCACCGTCACCAGATGGCTCACTACTTGACGGCCAAAAACCTCAAGTATGTCAGTCCTAAAAAGGAAATCAAACCTAAAACCTATCAGCTCAATCCTGAACAAACCCTGTTTTTAGGAGGTCTCGGACGTTTTGACTTTATATCAGGAGAAAAACAAGGATTTACTGCTTTCTTTGACAATGAACTCAAACTCCACCGTACCAAGCTTGAAGGCGCTGGTGCCTTTTATGATAAGCACCTTGGAACTCTTCTAACCCCACCAAATAGCAAGGAAAAAGAAGATTTTCCAAAACTAGTTCAGCATGTATTTAACATTAAGGAAAAGACAGATCTAGTCATCTCTGGACTCGGCTGGATCCGCGTAACAGGCACCGCCAAAGTCGCCGTCTGGGCACCAGAAGGTGTCGCAGTCGTCACACGAAAAGCAATTATTTAAACACAGAAAGGAAAGGGTTGTCTAAATTCGTGCGAGCCCTGCGAGCCCACAGCGAATACTTTTCACTGTGGTGTCAGTTGGTACAAGTGATTGTACCAACTGCGGAAAATTTGAGACCTTAGGCTCAAATTTTAGTCATGAAAGTCCGAAGGACTTTGCTGACGTCCGTCACCACTTCAGAAAAGTATAAAAAGAAACTCTTTTAAAGAAATTATGTCATTAACATCAAAACAACGTGCCTTCCTCAACAGTCAGGCACACACTCTTAAACCCATCATCCAAATTGGGAAAAATGGACTGAACGACCAAATCAAAACCAGTGTTCGTCAAGCACTTGATGCACGCGAATTGGTCAAGGTTACTCTTTTGCAAAACACAGATGAAAATATCCACGAAGTAGCTGAAATTTTGGAAGAAGAAATCGGTGTGGACACAGTCCAAAAAATCGGACGCATCTTAATCTTGTTTAAACAATCTAGCAAGAAAGAAAATCGAAAGATTTCTAAAAAAGTTAAAGAAATCTAAAAAAACTACTCCAAACAACTGTTTTTACAGAGAAATAAAGGAGACTAGCCTATGGCAATCGAACTATTGACTCCCTTTACCAAGGTAGAGTTGGAGCCAGAAATCAAGGAGAAAAAACGTAAACAAGTCGGGATTTTAGGGGGGAATTTTAACCCTGTTCACAATGCCCATCTCATTGTTGCGGACCAAGTACGGCAACAGTTGGGACTAGATCAAGTTCTGCTCATGCCTGAATACCAACCTCCTCATGTAGATAAAAAGGAAACCATCCCTGAACACCATCGTCTCAAGATGCTTGAGTTGGCGATTGAGGGGATTGAAGGTCTGGACATTGAAACTATTGAGTTGGAGCGCAAGGGCATTTCTTACACCTACGACACCATGAAAATCTTGACAGAGCAACATCCAGATACGGATTATTATTTTATCATCGGTGCCGACATGGTGGACTACCTACCTAAGTGGTATAGAATTGAAGAGCTGGTTGATATGGTTCAGTTTGTGGGGGTTCAGCGCCCACGCTATAAGGCTGGAACTTCCTATCCGGTTATCTGGGTGGATGTGCCTCTCATGGATATCTCGTCCAGCATGGTGCGTGACTTCATTGCCCAAGGTCGGAAACCCAACTTTCTCCTACCTCAGCCGGTGCTAGACTACATCGAGAAGGAGGGACTCTACTGATGGCCTATCAAGACTATATTAACTGTTCCCGTGAGGCTTTGTTGGAAAAAATGGCAGAGCTTCTGCCTGAAAAACGCCTAACCCATTGCTTGGGTGTGGAGCGTGCAGCCATAGAACTGGCTCAACGATTTGGAGTTGATGTCGAGAAAGCAGGTCTTGCAGGCCTTCTTCATGACTATGCTAAAAAGCTGTCAGATCAGGAATTTCTGAATTTGATTGACCGTTACCAGCTAGATTCTGATCTCAAAAACTGGGGCAATAATGTCTGGCATGGCATGGTTGGCATCTACAAGATTCAGGAAGATTTGAATTTGCATGATTCTGAAATCCTGCGAGCTATTGAAATCCATACAGTCGGGGCGGCTCAGATGACAGATCTAGACAAGGTTATCTATGTCGCAGACTATATAGAGCACAATCGTGCCTTTCCTGGAGTGGATGTGGCACGTGAGATTGCAAGTCTATCGCTCAATAAGGCGGTGGCCTACGAAACAGCTCGCACTGTGGAGCATCTAGCTCATCAGGGATTCCCCATCTATCCCCAAACCCTTGAAACCTATAACGCCTTTGTGCACTATTTGAAAGAGGACTAAATGAAGACGGCTTTTATAATCATTGATGTTCAGAATATTTTAGTGGAAACCGGTTTTCAGACAAATAGTCTATTGGAAAAAATTTCTTATTTACAAAACCAGGCTAGAAGCAAGAATATCGAAATTATCTATGTTCAACATATTGAGAATCCTGAAGCTCAAACATCAGAAGATTGGCAGTTATCTGCGCTTTTAAATCGAAAACCTGATGAAAAGGTCTTTCAGAAGAAGTATAATAGTATTTTCAAAGAAACTGGCTTAAAAGAATACTTGGATAAACAAGGGATTGAGAAATTAGTTTTATGTGGCATGCAGACAGAATATTGTGTGGATACCTCTGTCAAGGTTGCCTTTGAATATGGCTATCAGCTTATTATTCCAGAAGGAACTTGCACAACCTTTGATGGGAAAGACATTCCAGCAGAAACGATAAATGAATTTTATGAGGGCATTTGGGAGGGGCGCTTTGCAGATGTCCTAGATTACAAACATATTTTCTAGAAAGAGGACTAAATGAACGAAAAAGAATTACTAGAACTAGTCGTGAAAGCGGCTGATGAGAAACGTGCGGAGGATATCCTCGCACTTGATGTACAAGATTTGACCAGCGTGACTGACTACTTTGTTATTACTAGCTCAATGAATAGCCGTCAGTTGGACGCTATCGCTGATAACATCCGTGAAAAAGTAGCTGATGCAGGCTTTAAAGGTAGCCATATCGAAGGCGATGCAGCTGGAGGCTGGGTCTTGCTGGACCTTGGTGCTGTCGTAGTGCATGTCTTTTCAGAAGAAATGCGTGCCCACTATAACCTAGAAAAACTATGGCATGAGGCGGATTCAGTAGATATTTCAGAAGCTCTTGCTTAGAAGATGAACTCAGTTGCAGTCAACTGGGTTTCTTTGCTTATTTTAGAAAAAATTGATTGAAAGGTAAAGGGCGAGTGGTGTTTGCCATGGAGGCTCTTGGTATCATGTTTTATGGCAACTTATGAAACCTTTGCGGCGGTCTATGATGCGGTCATGGACGATAGTTTATACGACAAATGGACGAATTTTTCTCTGCGTCACTTGCCTAAGACCAAGGAGAGAAAGAAACTCTTGGAATTGGCTTGTGGGACAGGAATTCAATCTGTTCGCTTCTCTCAGGCAGGTTTTGATGTGACTGGGCTTGATTTGAGTGCGGATATGTTGAAAATTGCTGAAAAGAGAGCGGCTTCAGCCAAGCAAAAGATTGATTTTATTGAAGGCAATATGTTGGACTTATCCAAGGTGGGTCAATATGATTTCGTCACTTGTTATTCGGATTCAATCTGCTACATGCAAGATGAGGTGGAAGTAGGGGACGTCTTTAAGGAGGTCTATAATGCTCTCAACGAAGATGGTGTCTTTATCTTTGATGTGCATTCGACCTACCAGACAGACGAAGTTTTTCCAGGCTATTCCTACCATGAAAATGCGGAAGATTTTGCCATGCTCTGGGATACCTATGAGGACGCTGCACCTCACTCAATCGTGCATGAGTTGACCTTCTTTATCAAGGAAGAGGATGGTTCCTTTAGTCGTCACGATGAAGTGCATGAGGAGCGGACTTATGAGGTCCTGACCTATGATATTTTGCTGGAACAGGCTGGTTTCAAATCCTTCAAACTTTATGCGGACTTTGAGGACAAAGAGCCTACAGAAACTAGTACCCGTTGGTTTTTTGTCGCGCAGAAGTAGGAGATGTAGTTTATAATGGTTTGGATGTTTTCGGGATATTTTTTATTTTATTTAGTGAAATTTTATTATAAAACATGGAATATGAAACAAATTAGTGTTTTTTTAAATTCAATAAAGAAAAATTTAAAGGAACTGTATTCAAGCGACTGGGAATTTTTTAGTAATCAGTCATTGTCAGTAAAAATAATCAAAATTTTATTGCTTGTGCTAGGAGTGATAATTGTATTCATCTTATGTTGTTTATACCTAATCAGATTGCTATTGAAATATCCAATTTCATTTCTTAATAAGATATTAGATACAGAGAAAGAAAATGGTTTTGAGTTTTTAAAATACGTTATATTTCCAAGTATTTCAGGTTTTTCTTTTGTAAAATACTCGGAATCAGTAAAAACTCATAGTAATGTGTTGGAATTAATTATAAAATTTTATTGTGGAATTTCAAAAACAATATCGGATTATCAATTAATAATATTAATTATGATCTTATTTTTATTTGTTTCACCCTATCTGTTGAAATTTATTACAAAGAGAGAACCTAAGATAACAAAAGATGTTTTCAATTATTTTTCTAAATGGCTTCAATTTATTACAATTATGCTTTTGTTTATTTTAATAGTTGGAACTTATTTTCTTTTATTGGAAGATTTAAACAATAGTCAGATTGATTCGTATACAATAATCCCTATATTTATTGCAGGATGTATGACTTGTTCAAAAATTATTATAAAATTTCTAACCACTATAAATAAAGGTGTTGCAAGTAGAAAACCTAAACGTTATCCGTATAGTGGAAGAAATTATTAGCTATTATTAACGGAGGTAATACAGATGACCATCACAGGTATTATCGCGGAGTTTAATCCTTTTCATAATGGGCACAAATACCTGCTGGGTCAGGCTGAGGGGCTGAAAATCGTTGTCATGTCTGGGAATTTTATGCAGCGTGGAGAGCCTGCAATTGTGGACAAGTGGACACGGTCCCAGATGGCGCTGGAAAATGGAGCGGATCTAGTAGTAGAATTGCCCTTTTTAGTCAGTGTTCAGGCTGCGGATTTCTTCGGTCAAGGAGCTGTGGATATCTTGGCTCGATTGGGAATTGATACTCTAGCATTTGGGACGGAGGAAGTTCTGGATTATCAAAAAATCGCTGACTTATACACAGAGCAAGGTGCTGAGATGGAGAAATTTGTGGAAAATCTGCCTGACTCTCTCTCTTATCCCCAGAAAACACAAGCCATGTGGAAGGAATTTGCAGGTCTTGATTTTTCAGGCAATACGCCCAATCATGTTCTAGCTTTGGCCTATGCCAAGGCGGTTGCGGGACATAGAATCAAACTCTATCCGATTCAGCGGCAGGGAGCGGGTTACCATTCTGTGGATAAGGATGTGGACTTTGCCTCGGCAACAGCCATCCGTCATCACCAATCAGACCAAGATTTTTTAGAACGCTTTATGCCTTCTATTGCCCTATTTGAGCAGGTCAGTAAGGTGAGCTGGGAAGAATATTTTCCCTTGCTCCGCTATCAAATTTTGTCCAATCCAGACCTAACCACTATCTATCAGGTCAATCAAGAAATGGCAGTGCGCATTAAAGAGGCTATTAAAACAGTCCAGTCTGTTGACGAATTGGTCGATGCGGTTACCACCAAACGCTATACCAAGGCGCGTGTCAGACGCCTCTTGACCTATATCTTGGTGCAGGCTAGAGAAAATGACTTGCCAGAAGCCATTCATGTCCTTGGATTTACTGAAAAAGGCAGGCAACATCTCAAGTATTTGAAAGGTCAGGCCAGTCTAGTCAGCCGAATTGGCAAAGAACCTTGGGATATCATGACTCAAAAGGCAGACCAGATTTACCAACTAGGAAATCCAAGTATAGCAGAACAGAATTTTGGAAGAGTACCGATTAGAATAGAAACAAACTAAGTCTACTGAAAGGTGGACTTTTTGAGATTTTTTACGAATAAATAGATAGAAAAGAAAATCTTGTACAAGTTCCTGACAATTTCTTTCTTTTTGTGTATAATAGTGGAAAAGAGGTAAAACGAGGTATGGTTATGGAAGCAGTTCTTTACTCAACGTTCCGAAATCATTTAAAAGACTACATGAAGAAGGTAAACGATGAATTTGAGCCTTTGACGGTGGTTAATAAAAATCCAGATGAGGACATTGTAGTTCTTTCAAAGAGCGAATGGGACAGTATTCAGGAAACACTGAGAATCGCTCAAAATAAGGAGTTATCAGACAAGGTTTTGCGAGGAATGGCTCAAGTTCGTGCTGGAAGCACTCAGGTACATGTGGTTGAGGAGTGATGAATGCTACTCAAGTTTACAGAAGATGCCTGGGTTGATTATTGCTACTGGCAAAATCAGGATAAGAAAACCCTAAAACGAATAAACAAACTAATCAAGGATATTCAACGCGATCCATTTACAGGAATTGGTAAACCAGAGCCACTCAAGTATGACTACCAAGGAGCCTGGTCACGTCGTATCGACGCAGAAAATCGCTTGATTTATATGATGGATGGAGATAGCGTGGCTTTCTTATCCTTTAAAGATCATTACTAAGTCTACTGCGAAGTAGGCTTTTTATTTTTTAAATTTTTATTAGTAAGTTTAAGATAAAGTTTTTTGGAAAATGACAGAAGCCCTAGTACAAAAGACAAAAACTCAGTAAAGAAATTTAGTATATGAACTTCGATCTTTACCCTTGAATACGCTTTATAACTCTTATTTTGTGGTATAATCATGATAATATAGATTAAAAGGGGGATATATGAAAAATATAATGACGAGGATTCTTAATTTTCTTCTGAATTTCAAACTATTGAAATATCTATTGAAAAGACCATCATGGAGTAGTAATGTTAGAATTGTTGAATGGTACAAAATATTTATATCCAGTATATGGGTACTGTATCTTGCACTTGAGATTGAACAATTTAAACGCTTTGCTTTACCTATCTATAAATTTGTATCTAATTATAATTTTTTAAAAGATATTATTTCGATTTTGTATGTGAATCGTGTAATAATATTGTTAGTACTGACTATACCAACAATACTGTTCTGGTTTTTAGACATAATTTTTAAAAAAGTTAGTTATAAGAAACTGGAGCCAGAGCTATTTCCGGAATATGATTTGGATGACTATCCTTTTCAAACTCATCTAGTGGAGTTTTTAAATAATCCATACTCTATTCATAATGTCTTCTGGCTGGATGGTTCTTGGGGGAGTGGGAAAACATTTTTTATAAAGACGTTTTTTGAAAATCAAATTTATAAAAAGAAAGAAATCTACTATATTTCCTGCTTTGGTATAAAAACAAGAGAGCAAGCCGAGAGAATATTGATTAATGAGATAGAAAAACAATCCATACTCGGAAATTTGGACTTTATTCCACTTATTGGAGGAGTTTTTAAATGGTTCTTTAAAACAGTTGGAACCGATTTGATGAAGCGAGATTCTATCATTATTTTTGATGATTTTGAACGGGTTTCATATGCAGAAACATCAGATAACCCTTCAGATTATAATGATTTATTGGGTTATATTGACTATCTTTCTGAGAATAAAAGATTTAAAATTATTGTAATTTTAAATAGTGGGGAAATAAAATCAACAAAGAAAAATCTCATTGATAGTAAATTTAAGCTAAACCAAAATCGAATGGCATCTACAGAAGAAGTTATAGATGGTATTTTGAGAAAAAGTAAATTGAAGGATAGTAATCTTGGGGAAATATTAGCATTAATCTATAAAATTTATTATGTAGATATAGATGAAAGAGCCGTACAAGATAAGAATAAAAGAAGAAAAGTAGAGAAATTAAGCTTGAGATCATTTCAAAAAAGTTTAGAGGAAATATCCATGATAAGCGAAGATGATAAAATGATAATTTATATTTTGGATTGTATAAATGGATGGGGAATAACTGAGAATATCCTCGAGTCACTTTTAAAATCTTTTGCTCTAGAACCTAAAGATTACTATCTTTATTTTGAAATGATTCTAAAACTTCCCAAATATCTTCCCAAATATTATGACAATTTCGATACAAAAATGGAAAAGAATTCGATTGAGCAGAATATGAAGAAAAATGAGTATATAAGTTTTCAGAAAAAAGCACAATATTTTCTTGAGTTGCTACAATATTTGTGGGAAATAGGAAAAGCAAATAAAAAATTCAGAAATTTAGGTGTGTGGGAAAGATTCGGTCAGAGTATTAACTCGGTGTATACACCTAACGAGTTAGAAAAAGTTTTAATTGAAATTTATTATGATATTCTGAATAATAATACCAAAAATAATTATCAAATTGAGGAAATAGATACTTTGAAATCAAATGAAGAATATCAATATTTTATTAAGAATCGCCTTGTTCCAAAGTTAAAAACGAAAATTACAATTAATGATATTCCATTAGAACGTTTTGCTAAATATGATAATCTATTCAGAAATTTATATGTCTAAAATTCACACAAAACTCTTCAATTTAGGTTTGTGAAAATCACTTTTTTATGGTAGAATGTAAAAGAATGTATGTCAT
>CAJZGT010000033.1 GCA_916048145.1 uncultured Streptococcus sp. | reverse complement strand
AGCAGAACGAGATGGCATGAGTGCAGAGGAGTATCTAGGTAAGAATCCTAAAAAATTAATGAGAGAGATGCTCAAGGAAACCCCTCGCAGTTCTATCAAAGAGTCCCTTTTGACGCCAATTCTTGTCCTAGCGGTATTACGCTACTATCAACTATTAGGTGATTTTTCTAAAGGTCCTCTCTTAACAGTCAATTTGCTTACGTTTTTAGGGCAACTTCTTCTTTTTCTGGTCGGATTTGGGCTTGTGGCTACAATTTTACGAAGAAGTTTAGTCCAAGATTCTCCTAAAATGAAAATTGGCACCTATGTTGTTGTTGGGGTTCTTGTTCTGCTAGTTGTTCTGGGATATGTAGGAATGGCAAGCTTCATACAAGAAGGAGCCTTTTATCTTCCTGCTCCCTGGGATAGTTTATCTGTCTTTACGATTTCGCTGGTCATCAGTATTTGGAATTGGAAAGAAGCGGTCTTTCGTCCCTTTGTAAGTATGATTGTTGCCCATCTTGTTGTAGGCTCTCTGCTCCGTTACTATGAGTGGATGGGAATTTCAAATGTTTTTCTTACAAAAGTTATTCCTTTAGCAGTTCTCTTTATTGGCATTTTTCTCTTGTTCCGTGGGTTTAAGAAGATAAAATGGAGTGAGATATAGTCAAAAAGCCGTTGCAAAGCGGTTTTTGTTATTTATAATTTACCTTGATAGTTTTTTAGCAATATAGTAAAATGAAGGAAATATTTTATATATATTGGAGTTTAGAATGAAGAAAATATTTATATCTTTTGGGATTATTTCACTTTTAACAGGTTTAGTTTTGTTTTTCCTTTATAGAAATCATAAAGAGAGTGACATGCAGGAAAAACAATTAAATACGGAGGAAATTATAAAGTCAGACTTTTTAGATTTATCGGGAGATTATGTGTCTTCTACAGGTGAGAAAGCTACTGTTACTAAGAATAATCAGAATTGGAGAATTTCATATAATACAGACGAAGGTAATGTATTTGGAGATTTTTCTACGGATTGGAAGGAAGATGGCAACAATAGGTATTCTGTTACAGAATTTAATAAGTCAGACGGAAATAAGGATTTTAAAATATCTATTTCAGTTAATAATGTAGACGATTCGTCTAAAATTTTAAAGGTAATCACCTTATCTGACGGATATAAGAATCATGAAATGGTATTTGCTAGTAGGAGTGATTATTATAAAAGTAGTAAGGATACTGTTCTTCAAAGTGATTTAAGTACTTTTGAAGGGACATATTCTAATGACTACTTAGAAAAAGCAATTGTGGAATCAAATTTTAATTTGTATGGGTATAAGAGAGAAGATTACTATAAAGGGATAACTTCTGTTTTTCCAAGAGTGTCTTATCAAGATGGAGATTGGATTTTCTGGAGTGGTTCTACTCATGCCCAATTTAGGTTGGATAGAAGTAAAACACCGAAAAAAATTAATGATTATTATGAAGTGTATTTTGTAGGAGATAATAAAAATGCAAATATTGGACAAGAATTAGTGTTAACATTTATCCCTGCTAATAAAACTGGACCAGATAATGACAAAACTCAAGAGAACAGAATACTTTATGGGAAGACTTATTTAAAACCTTATAAAGAAGCGTGGTGGGAAAAGTATAACAGTATTAGTTCTACAAAGATTGATTTAGATATTGAAGCTATTGAAAATGGTGATATTTCCACACTTGTTGGAATATGGAAGAACGGTCGAGGAAAAGAAATGATAATTAATTCTGATGGAACAACTGGGGATGGAAATAGGATTAAAGTAATCAAAGATTCATCTAAGAAGAGCAGTGTTCCGTATGTTAGTTTACAAAGTAGTAATACGAGTGCGGCTATTGGATTATTTAAAATAGGTTTTAAAAATCCAATGGGTGATCAATCAGATAGTTCACGGCCACGCTTAATTATTACTCAATCAGCTGGAAATTATGATGAAGATTTTTATTACTATTAAAGTAGAGTCAAGTGATATCCCGTAAAATAATAGGAGAATCATAGTCAAAAAGCCGTTGCAAAGCGGTTTTTTGTTATAATTAAATGAAGAATGCAGAATCAAAGGAGAAAAATTTGATGAGATACATAACTCTTGGTCAAGATGACAAAGAATTATCAGAAATTGTTCTCGGAATGATGAGAATAGAAGATAAGTCTGTAAAAGAAGTTGAAGAGCTTGTAGAAACAGCACTTTCTGTTGGAATCAATGCCTTCGACTTGGCTGATATTTATGGTCGTGGTCGTTGTGAAGAACTGTTAGGTCTTGTCCTAAAAAATCGTCCAGATTTAAGAGAAAAGATGTGGATTCAGTCCAAATGTGGCATTCGCATTGAAGAATTTACCTATTTTGATTTTTCTAAGGACTATATTATAAAATCAGTTGACGGAATTTTGCAAAGATTGAAGATTGATTATTTAGATAGCTTGCTTCTTCATCGGCCAGATGCTTTGATGGAGTCTGACCAAGTAGCAGAATCCTTTGATCTTCTTTATAAACAAGGTAAGGTTCGAGATTTTGGAGTTTCTAATCAAAATCCTATGATGATGGAGTTGCTTAAAAAAGATGTCAAGCAGCCGTTAGCTGTTAATCAGTTACAATTGAGTGCGGCTTTTACTCCAGGATTCGAATCAGGTTTTCATGTTAATATGGAAGATAGTCAAGCAGCTATGCGAGATGGCAGTATTTTTGAATATTGCAAATTACACGATGTGGTCATTCAAGCATGGTCTGTCTTACAATTTGGGTATTTTAAAGGGAATTTTGTTGGAAATGAGAAATTTCAAGCTTTAAATCAAGTACTTGATCGTTTAGCTATTAAATATGGAGTAACCTCTTCAACTATTGCCATTTCTTGGATATTGCGTTATCCAGCAAAAATGCAGGCAGTCGTAGGTACAACAAATCCTAAGCACTTGAGAGAAGTTAGCCAAGCGGCAAACTTTAGCTTAACAAGAAAAGAATGGTATGAAATTTATCTTGCTGCAGGGAATAATTTGCCGTAAGTAGAAGCAGATGTAAATAAATCACAGTCAAAAAGCCATTTTAAAGCGGTTTTTTTGTTATAATGAAGGGGAGAATTATTGATATTAAAGGAGAAAAACATGACATTTGAAGAAATTCTACCTGGGTTAAAGGATAAGAAAAAATATGTACGAACTGGTTGGGGAGGTGCTGAAAACTATGTCCAACTTTTTGACACCATTGAACAAAACGGGGTTGCACTTGAAGTGACACCCTATTTCCTAATCAACGTGTCTGGAGAAGGAGAAGGTTTTTCCATGTGGAGTCCAACACCTTGTGATGTTTTGGCGACGGATTGGGTAGAAGTGCATGACTAGACGTGTATTGATTACGGGAGTGAGTTCAGGTATCGGTCTGGCTCAAGCTCGACTCTTTTTAGAAAAGGGCTATCAAGTTTATGGAGTTGACCAAGGTGAAAATCCACTATTACAGGGTGATTTTCACTTTTTACAGAGAGATTTGACCTTGGACTTAGAGCCTATTTTTGATTGGTGTCCTCAGGTTGATGTTTTGTGCAATACTGCTGGAGTTTTGGATGATTACAAACCACTTTTGGAACAGACAGCGCAGGAAATTCAAGAAATTTTTGAAATTAACTACGTGACTCCTGTTGAGTTGACTCGCTATTATTTGACACAAATGCTGGAGAATAAAAAAGGGATTATTATCAATATGTGCTCCATTGCTTCTAGCCTAGCAGGTGGAGGTGGACATGCCTATACTTCTTCGAAGCACGCCTTGGCTGGATTTACCAAACAGTTGGCTCTAGATTATGCTGAAGCTGGGATTCAGGTCTTTGGTATCGCTCCAGGAGCAGTCAAGACAGCTATGACTGCTGCAGATTTTGAGCCAGGTGGCTTGGCTGACTGGGTTGCTAGTGAAACACCAATCAAGCGTTGGATTGAACCAGAAGAAGTGGCAGAAGTCAGTCTCTTTTTGGCCAGTGGAAAGGCATCTGCCATGCAGGGACAAATTTTGACAATGGATGGTGGCTGGTCTTTGAAGTAGGAGTAGTTGGATGGAAATCAAAAGACACTTTGGAGTCTACGCTGTTTGCTTTGAAAATGGGAAGTTACTCTGCATTGAAAAAACGAGAGGCCCTTATCAACATCGGTATGATCTATCTGGAGGCAGTCAGCAACTTGGAGAAGGACTGACGGAAACGCTAACTAGAGAAGTTATGGAAGAGACGGGATTTACTGTTAGAAGCTACTCTAATCCTCGAATCTACGATGTTTTCGTCAGGGAAGAGTTAAAAAATTTTATGGTTCACCATGTCATAGCCTTGTATGATGTTGAAATGAATGAGAGTGCACCTCAAGTTACGATTTCGGAAGCTGTGTCTGAAGGTGCGAATGATTCACTTGGATATATTTGGATGGATATTCAAGAGATCACAGAAGAAAATGCATCGCCATTAGTCTTGAAGGTTAAGTCTGAATTATTAGGATTTCCAGAACTTGACAAGACTTCTTACATGAATTGGAAGGTGAATGATGAGGAAGCAACTTGCTCTTAGTGGAGAAAAACTTGATGAAAAAGTTTACCCACAACTATTTCATCATGTTGGCATGATTCGTGGGGAATATTTGTTGAGAGAGCTTAATCAAAACATCATATTAGCAAGTTGTCAGCAATTTGTAAAAGATTATCTAGAGACTATCTGCTCCCTGTACTCAGATGAAGAAGTTTGGTATCGTTTTTCTGAATTAACAAATACAGAAGCTAATTGTCTAAAGGGGACTAAAGAGTATTTTGATGAAAATCATCCCTTATTTGGATATAGAGGAACTAGGCGTTTGCTGGAGTGTCTGGATGAATTTCAGGCTGAAGCACATGTCGTTACAGAAGTTTATCAAAACAATCCCAATCTATCTGTTATCTTTCCCTTTGTCAATGATGCTGAGCAGTTAAAGCAAGCTATTAGAGTATTGCGTCAGCAGGGTTTTACTGGGAAAATTGCCACGATGATTGAATTACCGTCAGCGTATTTTGACTTGGATAGGATACTGGAAACGGGCATTTCAAAGATTGTAGTTGGAATGAATGATTTGACTTCTTTTGTTTTTGCGACTGTGAGAAACAGTCAATGGCATGATATGGAAAGTTCAATTATGTTAGATATGTTAATACAGATGCAGGATAAAGCAAGGATGAAAAAGATTGACTTTGCTGTAGCAGGATATCTGAATGTTTCTTTCATACAAAAAATGAATCAGATGGGTATCGAATGCATTATCCACTATAGTTCTATTCCAGAGATTTTTAATTTAGAGATTGACCATCCAGACCATCTCAAACATATAAAAGAAGAAAGTAAGAAATTACAAAGGAGCACCCATGACACCGCAAGAAATGTGGAATAAATACAAGCAAATCAATCCTTCTATCGGAGATGAAATCGATGCTTGGGCTTTTGGAGAGGAATCAGACCTTTTAGCGGATTTGGTTTTAAAAGGCGAAAAAACAGCAACAGCTTCAGCCTACGATCTCTACGCACTAGAAGGCGAATCTCTTCCGCAAGAAGGGACATTTGATGTCATTTTAGACAGTCAAAATCAGGCTGTCTGCATTGTCGAAATTACAAGGGTTTCCGTTCAGCCCTTCAATCAAGTTTCTGCGCAACATGCCTATAAGGAAGGTGAGGGAGACAAATCTCTGGCCTATTGGCGTCAGGTTCACGAGGACTTTTTCACAGACTGTTTGGGTGAAGCAGGACTGATTTTTACACCTGAAAGCAAGGTCGTTTTAGAAGAATTTCGCAAGGTCTACCCATTGTAGACTGTTAGAAAGAAGAAAGTTTTGGAAATCGCTGTCCAATCCTTTTTTCTCAAGCAAAACATGATATAATAAGTTTGTTTGAAGAAGAGCTCTAGCTCTTAAACTTAGATAGGAGAAAACTATGCAAGCAGTTGAACATTTTATTCAGCAATTTGTTCCTGAACACTATGATTTATTTTTAGACTTGAGTCGTGAGACCAAGACGTTTTCAGGAAAGGTGACCATTACGGGTCAAGCACATAGTGACCGTATTTCCCTCCACCAAAAAGACTTGGAAATCGCTACTGTAGAAGTTGCAGGTCAAGCTCGCCCATTTACAGTTGACCATGACAATGAAGCCCTTCATATTGAACTTGCGGAAGCAGGTCAAGTTGAAGTGGTTATCGCTTTCTCAGGAAAAATTACAGACAACATGACAGGGATTTACCCATCTTACTACACAGTTGATGGAGTCAAGAAGGAAGTCTTGTCTACTCAGTTCGAGAGCCATTTTGCGCGCGAAGCCTTCCCATGTGTGGATGAGCCAGAAGCCAAAGCAACTTTTGACCTCTCTCTACGTTTTGACCAAGTAGAAGGTGAATTGGCCTTGTCTAACATGCCTGAGATTGAAGTTGAAAACCGTAAGGAAACAGGTATCTGGAAGTTTGAGACAACACCACGCATGTCTTCTTACCTGTTAGCCTTTGTCGCAGGTGATTTGCAAGGTGTGACGGCTAAAACTAAAAACGGTACCCTCGTAGGTGTTTACTCAACCAAAGCTCATCCACTATCAAACCTTGATTTCTCACTGGATATCGCTGTTCGCTCTATCGAGTTTTACGAAGATTACTACGGAGTTAAGTACCCAATCCCTCAATCTCTCCATATCGCCCTCCCTGACTTCTCAGCTGGTGCCATGGAAAACTGGGGTCTGGTAACCTACCGTGAAGTTTACTTGGTTGTGGATGAGAACTCTACCTTTGCTAGCCGTCAACAAGTTGCCCTTGTTGTGGCCCATGAATTGGCTCACCAGTGGTTTGGTAACCTTGTTACTATGAAATGGTGGGATGACCTTTGGCTCAATGAAAGCTTTGCTAACATGATGGAGTACGTCTGTGTGGATGCTATTGAACCAAGCTGGAATATCTTTGAAGATTTCCAAACAGGTGGTGTTCCGTCTGCCTTGAAACGTGATGCGACTGATGGTGTTCAGTCTGTTCACGTCGAAGTGAAACATCCAGATGAAATCAATACGCTCTTTGACGGAGCTATCGTCTATGCCAAAGGAAGTCGCCTCATGCACATGCTTCGTCGTTGGCTAGGTGATGCCGATTTTGCCAAAGGTTTGCATGCTTACTTTGAAAAACATCAATACAGCAATACAATTGGTCGTGACCTTTGGGATGCTCTTGGTCAAGCATCAGGACGTGATGTCGCAGCCTTCATGGATTCTTGGTTGGAACAACCTGGTTACCCAGTTCTCACTGTCAAAGTTGAAAATGATGTCTTGAAGATTTCACAAAAACAATTCTTTATCGGTGAGCACGAAGACAAGAACCGTCTCTGGGTTGTGCCACTAAACAGCAACTGGAAAGGCTTGCCTGATACACTCGAAACTGAAAGCATCGAAATTCCTGGCTACGCAGCCCTTCTTGCTGAAAATGATGGAGCTCTTCGTTTCAATACTGAAAATACAGCCCACTATATTACAGACTATCAAGGAGACTTGTTAGATGCTGTTCTTGCTGACCTAGTTGAGCTTGATAACACAAGTAAACTGCAAATCGTTCAAGAACGTCGTTTGCTTGCTGAAGCAGGGCACATTTCTTATGCTGACTTGCTCCCAGTCCTTGATAAACTTGCTAAGGAAGAATCTTACCTTGTCGTTTCAGCTGTTTCTCAAGTGATTTCTGCCCTTGAGCGCTTTATCGATGAAGGAACAGAAGCTGAAAGAGCCTTCAAAGCATTGGTTGCTAAATTGGCTCGTCACAACTATGACCGTCTTGGTTTTGAAGCTAAAGATGGAGAATCAGATGAGGATGAATTGGTTCGTCAGTTGGCTGTTTCTATGATGATTCGTTCAAATGATGCAGAAGCTAGTCAAGTCGCTAGCCAAATCTTCGCGGCTCACAAGGATCAGCTTGCAGGACTTCCAGCAGCTATTCGTTCCCAAGTCCTAATCAATGAAATGAAACATCACGAGACTAAGGAATTGGTAGCCATTTATCTTGACCTTTACACTCATGCGACGGATGCGGTCTTCAAGCGCCAGTTGGCAGGAGCTCTTGCATACAGTACAGATGCCGAAAACATTCAAACCCTTCTTGCAACTTGGAAAGACAAATTTATCGTTAAGCCACAAGACCTTTCTTCATGGTACCTCCAATTCCTCGGACACCAAGCTACTCAAGAAACTGTTTGGGTTTGGGCGCGTGAAAACTGGGATTGGATTAAGGCAGCTCTTGGTGGTGATATGAGTTTTGATAGTTTTGTTATCTTCCCATCACACATCTTTAAAACTCAGCAACGCTTGGCGGAATACAAGGAATTCTTTGAACCACAACTTTCTGACTTTGCTCTTAGCCGTAACATCGGTATGGGAATCAAGGACATTGCAGCGCGTGTTGACTTGATTAACCGTGAAAAAGCTGCAGTGGAAGCAGTCGTTCTTCAATACGGAAATGCATAAATAAGCCTAAAATAAAAAGAAAACTCAGCTATCTCATGTAAAATGCAGAGAGTTGAGTTTTTTTTAAGGCAAATTTGGTATAATGGTTTTAATAAGGAGGAGTTTCTCATGATAAAAATCTTATTGGTTGAGGATGACCTAGGCCTGTCAAATTCAGTATTTGACTTTTTAGACGATTTTGCGGATGTCATGCAGGTATTTGATGGGGAAGAAGGTCTCTACGAAGCTGAAAGTGGCGTTTATGACTTGATTTTGCTCGATTTAATGTTGCCTGAAAAAAATGGCTTCCAAGTCTTGAAAGAATTGCGTGAAAAGGGAATTACGACACCAGTTCTGATTATGACTGCCAAGGAAAGTTTGGATGACAAGGGACATGGATTTGAATTGGGAGCGGATGATTATCTGACTAAACCTTTCTACCTAGAAGAACTCAAAATGCGGATTCAAGCCCTTCTCAAACGTTCAGGTAAGTTTAATGAAAATACCTTGACTTATGGAAATATTGTAGTTAATTTGTCAACAAACACCGTTAAGGTTGAAGATACTCCTGTCGAATTGCTGGGGAAAGAGTTTGATTTATTAGTCTATTTCCTTCAAAATCAAAATGTTATTTTGCCTAAGACTCAGATTTTTGATCGTCTATGGGGATTTGATAGTGATACAACGATTTCGGTTGTCGAAGTTTATGTTTCAAAAGTCCGTAAGAAATTAAAAGGAACCACTTTTGCAGAGAATTTGCAAACCTTGCGCAGTGTTGGGTATATTTTAAAAGATGTTCAGTAAACTAAAAAAAACATGGTATGCGGATGACTTTAGTTATTTTATCCGCAACTTTGGTGTCTTCACTCTGATTTTCTCTACCATGACTCTGATTATTTTGCAGGTCATGCACTCGAGTCTTTATACTTCGGTGGATGAGAAGTTACATGCCTTAAGTGGAAACCCTCAAGCTGTTATTCAGTTAGCCTTGAATCGAGCTACTGAGGAAGTCAAGAACATTGAACCAGCGACAACTGATGCCAATAAAGCTGAAATAAAAACCAATGTCAGCTCTAATACAGAGGTTTTGCTTTTTGATAAGGATTTTAACCAACTTTTATTAGGAAATCGTTTTTTAGGCCTAGATAAGATTAGGTTAGAAAAAAGAGAATTGAATCACATTCGGCAAATCCAAGTTGTCAATAGTTATGGTCAGGAAGAAATCTATCGTATGATTTTGATGGAGACCACTACATCTTCAGTTTCAACCAATGTCAAATATGCGGCTGTCTTGATTAACACTAGTCAGTTAGAACAAATTAGTCAAAATCACGAGCATTTAATTGTGGTTGTGATGGCAAGTTTTTGGCTTTTATCCTTGATAGCTAGTCTTTACTTAGCACGTGTCAGTGTAAAACCATTATTGGAAAGCATGCAAAAGCAGAAATCTTTTGTGGAAAATGCC
This sequence comes from uncultured Streptococcus sp., assembly GCA_916048145.1. Classification (GTDB taxonomy): domain Bacteria; phylum Bacillota; class Bacilli; order Lactobacillales; family Streptococcaceae; genus Streptococcus. The sequence goes on along the minus strand of CAJZGT010000033.1, from coordinate 1,235 downwards.
AGTCATGAATTGAGAACTCCTTTAGCAGTACTGCAAAATCGTTTGGAGAATTTGTTTAGAAAACCCGAAGCGACCATTATGGAGTCTAGTGAGAGTATTGCTTCCAGTCTTGAAGAAGTTCGAAATATGCGTTTTTTAACAACAAATCTTCTTAACTTAGCCCGTCGTGATGATGGAATAAAACCAGAAATAGCGGAAGTACCACCACAGTTCTTTAAAACGACCTTTACGAACTATGGCTTGATTGCTTCGGAAAATGACCGAGTCTTTGAATCTGAAAATAGAATTTACCGCCCTATTATGACGGATAAATTGCTTCTCAAACAGTTAATGACAATCTTATTTGATAATGCAATAAAATATACAGAAGAAGATGGAAAGATTGAGTTTCTTGTTCATTGTACAGATCGGCATCTTTATCTTACTGTATCTGATAATGGTATTGGTATTTCGGCTACAGATAAAAAGAAAATCTTTGATCGCTTCTATCGTGTTGATAAGGCAAGAACTCGTCAGAAAGGTGGTTTTGGTTTGGGATTATCTTTGGCCAAGCAGATTGTTGATTCCTTAAGAGGAACGATTACAGTTAAGGATAATAAACCAAGAGGAACGATTTTTGAAGTCAAGATTGCAATTCAATCTCCCTCGAAACGTAAGAATAGATAGAAAAAGACAGTTTTACTCTGTCTTTTTCTATTAGACATAAGAAAAAGGCTGGCACAAAGACCAACCTTTATTTTGTCATTTTTTGTTTAATAATCATTCTTTGTAATTTTAAAAGGGTAAAACTTACACCCATAGCAGCTATAAACGATAGAGTCGTATTAAATTTTAAGGCTAAAAAGATAAAGCTGAAAAGTGCCATAAAGATACCAAAGCAGGCAATATTAACAAAAAATAGGATTTCTTTTACATTTGCTCCCATTGATGTTTCAGGTGTATAATCTTGATAAAGTGGAGTTTGCACCGTTTCTTCAATATGTTCAAACTCATGAGTTTTTAGTTTTCTTGCAGACATGATTCTCTCCTTACAGGTACATAACTATTTTATCATTTTTTCAGCAGATAATTATTACAGAAAGGTTACAAAAAGAATAAAGTCCCTTTTCAAAATCACTTTTCTTGACACCATAATGTGAAAATGATAGGATAGATGGACACCAAACACTTATTAATATTAATGGCGCAATCTCGGCTCACTGCAACCTCCGCTTCCCAGGTTCAAGCGATTCTCC
>CAJZGT010000032.1 GCA_916048145.1 uncultured Streptococcus sp. | reverse complement strand
TCAAAGGCAGAAATCTGAGCTCGGCTAAATTTTCCGATGCAGAGAATCCCAATCACTTCCTCGCTTAGGGTAAAAGGGTGGTCATTAAAATAGCGCAAGATATCGTAGTCCAACTCTTGGGCTCTTTTTTCAATACCCAAGCGAATCTGGTAGTAGTAGAGGTCGTCCAGCTCCCCTTGTTCGCTGACCCATTGGATAATGGCAATCTTTTGCTTGGGCTTGTGGGACTCGCCTGTCTTGAGGTGCTTGGTGTAGCCCAGCTCTTCAGCAACAGTTAAAATACGGTGTCTTGTTTCTTCTGTAACAGATAGGCTCTGGTCGCGGTTGAGGACACGGGAAACGGTCGCGATAGAGACAGAGGCTAGCTGTGCAATGTCTTTTAAAGTAGCCATAAATCCTCCTTGATTAGATTAGTATATCATATTTTTCTGTATTTTACTGATAGTTTAGTAAAAGTTTAGTAAAAAGGATTGACCTTGTGAAATCCCTTGGATACAATAGAAGAAAACGATTACACGTTAAGGTGACTTAACGGACAGTAAAAGGAGAAATCATATGACACAACATCTTACTGCTGAAGCTCTTCGTAAAGACTTTCTTGCTGTTTTTGGTCAAGAAGCAGACCAAACCTTCTTTTCACCAGGCCGTATCAACTTGATTGGTGAGCACACAGACTATAATGGTGGACATGTATTTCCAGCAGCCATTTCCTTAGGAACTTATGGGGCTGCTCGCAAACGTGATGATCAAGTCTTGCGTTTCTACTCAGCTAACTTTGAGGACAAGGGAATTATCGAAGTGCCTCTCGCTGACCTCAAGTTTGAAAAAGAGCACAACTGGACTAACTATCCAAAAGGGGTTCTTCATTTCTTGCAAGAAGCTGGACATGTGATTGACAAAGGTTTTGATTTTTATGTTTATGGGAATATCCCAAATGGTGCTGGTTTGTCTTCTTCAGCATCCCTTGAACTCTTGACAGGAGTCGTGGCAGAGCATCTCTTTGATTTAAAATTAGAGCGTCTCGATTTGGTTAAAATCGGAAAACAAACAGAAAACAACTTTATCGGAGTGAATTCTGGTATTATGGACCAGTTTGCTATCGGTATGGGAGCTGACCAACGTGCTATTTACCTTGATACCAACACCTTAGAGTATGAGTTGGTGCCACTTGATTTGAAAGACAATGTTGTTGTCATCATGAACACCAACAAACGTCGTGAATTGGCAGACTCTAAATATAATGAACGCCGTGCTGAATGTGAAAAAGCAGTGGAAGAATTGCAAGTTGCTTTAGATATTCAGACTTTGGGTGAATTGGATGAGTGGGCCTTTGACCAATACAGCTATCTGATTAAAGATGAAAATCGTTTGAAACGTGCTCGCCATGCTGTGCTTGAAAACCAACGTACCCTCAAAGCTCAAGTAGCCCTTCAAGCAGGAGATTTGCAAACATTTGGTCGTTTGATGAATGCGTCACACGTTTCCCTAGAGCATGATTATGAAGTAACTGGTTTGGAATTGGATACCCTTGTTCACACAGCTTGGGCACAAGAAGGCGTTCTCGGTGCTCGCATGACAGGGGCAGGTTTTGGTGGCTGTGCAATTGCCTTGGTGCAAAAAGATACTGTTGAGGCCTTTAAAGAAGCTGTAGGCAAACACTACGAGGAAATAGTTGGCTACGCTCCAAGCTTTTATATCGCTGAAGTTGCAGGTGGCACTCGCGTCCTTGACTAGTCCAAAGGAGGCTTTATGGTGACCTTAGTAGATAAATTTGTAACACATGTCATTTCTGAAAGTTCATTTGAGGAAATGGATCGAATCTACCTGACCAATCGTGTCTTGGCACGAGTGGGAGATGGTATCTTGGAAGTTGAGACGGATCTGGATAAATTGATTGACCTCAAGGACCAGCTGGTTGAGGAAGCCGTTCGATTAGAGACGATTGAGGATAGTCAGACTGCGCGTGAAATCCTTGGTGCTGAACTGATGAACTTGGTGACCCCTTGTCCAAGTCAGGTTAATCGTGACTTTTGGGCAACCTACGTCCACTCACCTGAGCAAGCGATAGAGGATTTTTACCAACTCAGTCAGAAAAATGACTACATCAAGCTCAAGGCCATTGCTAAAAATATCGCTTATCGTGTTCCATCTGATTACGGAGAGCTTGAAATTACCATCAATCTCTCTAAGCCTGAAAAGGATCCCAAAGAGATTGCGGCAGCCAAGTTGGTGCAAGCTAGTAATTATCCTCAGTGTCAGCTTTGTCTAGAGAATGAGGGCTATCATGGTCGGGTCAACCACCCAGCTCGTAGCAACCACCGTATTATCCGTTTTGAAATGGCTGGTCAGGAGTGGGGCTTCCAGTATTCGCCCTATGCTTATTTTAATGAGCACTGTATTTTCTTAGACGGCCAGCACCGTCCCATGGCCATTAGTCGTCAGAGTTTTGAGCGTCTACTGGCTATCGTAGAGCAGTTTCCAGGATATTTTGCTGGCTCTAATGCCGACCTACCGATTGTTGGGGGCTCTATTCTAACTCATGATCATTATCAGGGAGGCCGTCACGTCTTTCCTATGGAATTGGCTCCCTTGCAAAAGACTTTCTCTTTTACTGGTTTTGAACAGGTCAAGGCTGGGATTGTCAAGTGGCCAATGTCAGTGTTGCGTTTGACTTCGGATTCCAAAGAAGATTTGATCAACTTGTCTGATAAGATTTTGCAGGAATGGCGCCAGTATTCAGATCCTGAAGTGCAAATTTTAGCAGAAACAGACGGGACACCACATCACACTATCACCCCAATTGCACGTAAACGTGATGGCCAGTTTGAGTTGGACTTGGTCTTGCGGGACAATCAGACTTCTGCAGAACATCCTGATGGCATCTATCATCCTAACAAGGATGTTCAACATATCAAGAAGGAAAATATCGGCTTGATTGAGGTCATGGGCTTGGCAATCTTGCCACCACGTCTGAAAGAAGAAGTAGAGCAAGTCGCTAGCTATCTCGTGGGAGATGGTGATGCAGTTGCCGACTATCATCAGGAATGGGCAGACCAACTTAGAGCCCACCATTCAGACCTAACGGATAAAGAAACAGCCCTTGAAATCGTCAAGGACTCTGTGGGTACTATCTTTGCGCGTGTACTTGAGGACGCAGGAGTCTACAAGCAGACAGAACAAGGACAGGCAGCCTTTATGCGCTTTGTGGAGCAGGTTGGAATTTTGCCAGACTAGGTGCTTTCTCCTTGCACAGTCCTATAAAAAATAGTATCATAGTGTCGTTTGAAATATCAGGAGGAAACGATGAAAGACTTTCATTTTGACGCTATATCTGCCTTTGAAAATTACGAAATTGAACAAATGAGAGATGGTCACGTTGTGGTGACGACCAAAGTAGTGAACTCGTCGCTCAACTACTATGGCAATGCTCATGGTGGCTATCTTTTCACGCTCTGTGACCAGATCAGTGGTTTGGTGGTTATCTCGCTGGGGCTTGATGGAGTGACTCTCCAATCCTCTATCAACTACCTCAAGGCAGGAAAACTCGATGATGTGCTAACCATTAAAGGAGAATGTGTCCATCAAGGTCGCACAACCTGCGTAGTAGATGTCGATATCACTAATCAAGAAGGTAGAAATGTCTGCAAAGCAACCTTTACCATGTTTGTCACAGGCCAGAGGTCAGAAGAAAGACAGGTACGAATATAGATAACTAAAAAAGAGGCTCGCACCTCTTTTTCTTATTTCTTTTTATGATTTAATACCGCATTGAGGACAATGGCGAGTAGGCTGGCTACGACGATTCCGTTTGAGAAGAACATTTGGAAGGCTGTCGGCATGCTGACAAAGAGATTACTATTGTTGAGTCCGACACCTGCAGCGATTGATACAGCTGCGATAAGGAAGTTGTGTTCATTGTTAGCAAAGTCAACACGAGCGAGGATTTGCATCCCTTGAATAGATACAAAACCAAACATCACCAGCATGGCACCACCGAGGACAGGACTTGGAATGATTTGAGCAAGGGCGCCAAACTTAGGAAGGAGTCCAAGGAGAACCAGGAAACCAGCTGCATAGTAGATTGGCAGGCGTTTCTTGATGCCTGACAATTTAACCAAACCAACGTTTTGTGAAAATCCTGTGTAAGGGAAGGTATTGAAGATTCCTCCGAGAAGTACGGCCAAACCTTCTGCGCGGTAACCGTTGCGAAGGCGCGTGCTGTCGATTGGATCCTTTGTGATATCAGACAAGGCCAGGTAAACACCAGTCGACTCAACCATAGAAACCGTTGCGATGATACACATCATGACAATAGATGAGATTTCAAAGGTTGGCATCCCAAAGTAGAGTGGAGTTGGGACATGGACAAGTGGTGCTGCCGCAATTGGAGAGAAGTCAACCAAGCCCATGGTAGCAGCAATGGCAGTTCCAACAACCAGTCCAATCAAAATGGAGATAGACTTGATAAATCCTTTGGTAAAGATGTTGATCAAGAGGATAATCAGAACAGTGATAGCTGCAAGCAAGAGACTTTGACCAGTTGGCTCTGGAACGTTATTTCCCATATTTCCAATAGCGACAGGAATCAAGGTTAAACCAATCGTAGTAATAACAGATCCTGTTACGATAGATGGGAAGAGATTGGCCACTTTTGAGAAAACGCCTGAAACAAGAACCACGTAAATTCCTGATGCGATAAGGGCACCAAACATAGCGCCACTACCATGGCTTTGTCCAATCATAATCAAGGGAGCTACCGACTGGAAGGCAACTCCAAGAACGACTGGGAGTCCAATTCCAAAGTATTTGTTGAGTTGAAGTTGGAGGAAGGTTGCCACCCCACACATGAAGATATCTGTGGAAATTAGGTAGGTCAACTGCTCAGTTGAATAGCCAAGGGCTGTCGCAATCATGATAGGAACCAGGATGGATCCTGAGTACATGGCTAGTAAGTGCTGCAAGCCAAGAACGGCTGCTTGTGAATGTTTTTCTTGAGTTTGCATTAGATATCTGCCTCCTTAAATACGACCTGACCATTTTCAAAACGATCCAAACGAGCGAGTGATAGAACAGGGTAACCTGCTTTTTCAAGCAAATCACGGCCATCTTGGAAAGATTTTTCAATCACGATCCCGATAGCTTCAACTGTGGCTCCAGCCTGTTCGATGATTTGAATCAAGCCTTTAGCAGCTTGGCCGTTAGCAAGGAAATCGTCGATAATCAAAACCTTGTCCTCTGGTGAGAGGAATTTTCCAGCGATAGAAACGGTGCTGGTAACTTGCTTGGTAAAGGAGTAAACTTCGGCAGTTAAGATTCCTTCGTTCATAGTGATATTTTTAGCTTTTTTAGCGAAAATCATGGGAACGTTTAAGGCTTCAGCTGTAAAAACGGCAGGTGCAATACCTGACGCTTCAATGGTCACTACCTTGGTAATACCAGCAGAAGCAAATTTTTCCGCAAAAACCTTACCAATTTCTCGCATCAGGCTAAAGTCAACTTGGTGGGTTAAAAAGGAATCCACCTTGAGGATGTTGTCACCCAAGATATGCCCATCCTTGAGGATGCGCTCTTCTAATAATTTCATAAGACCTCCTAAAGTCTAAAAGCCAATCCATTTGCTTGTTTATAGTTTCTAGCAAGAAATAGAAAAAGGACTTACTTAATCTCTAAGCAAGTCCCCAAAATAGGCATGGCAAAAACGACCATACCTCACTGCTGACTTACTTATTGTTAGGTGTTCCGGCACCTTGTAGAAACGTCGCGCCAATTCACGACATAAACAAGTAAAATGGTATTCAATTTCAAATAGGCTTGAGCCAATGTTTTTATTTTACACTAAATAACTTTATAAATCAAATGTTTTGTTAGTGTTTTAATGAAAAAAACGAACAAAAAAGAAACCTACAACGAGATACAGTATTGTAGGGTTCTATTATTCTATTCACTAAATCTTAAAAAATAGCCATCTGGATCCAAAACTGCAAATTCATGGGGATATATAAAGCTATCTCCTACTCGAAATTCTCTTTTTGTCAGGGGACGATGGATAGGATAGTCAGCTTCCAGCAGTTTTTGGTGGAGCTGAGGGACATCTTCAATGCCAAAGGAAATATTGACACCGCGCCCGAAAGGATAGGTTAGTTGGGCTAATTCTTCTGTGCTGCCTTCTTCTAGCATAAGTTGGCAGTCTTCAAGCGAGAGGAAGAGAAATTTCTCCTCTGGACGCTCGTATTCGACAGAGAATCCTAGCAGGTCGCAGTAGAAGTGGCGTGATTTTTCGATGTCAGATACTACAAATTCAGGAATGACAGCTTGATAGTCCATTCGTTTTCTCCTTAGAGTTCAATCTCCATGACAATGGGTGTGTGGTCTTGGCGAGCACCGGAGTCAATCATATCAGACTTGGTCACCTTGTCAGCGATGCGGTTACTTGTTAGCCAGTAGTCGATTCTCCAGCCTGTATTGTTGATTTTAGAAGTCTTGCTGCGTTGTGCCCACCAAGTGTAGCGTTCTGGAACATCGCCGTGAATGTGGCGGAAGGTATCCGTAAATCCAGTTGCCAAGAGGTTGGTAAATCCAGCACGTTCCTCGTCGGTAAATCCTGGTGAACGGCGGTTGCTAGCAGGATTTGCAAGGTCGATTTCATTGTGGGCTACGTTGTAGTCACCGGTCGCAAGGACTGGTTTTTCTTTGTCTAGTCCAGCCAAGTACTCCGCATATTTGACATCCCAGACTTGACGTTCTTCCAAGCGTTTGAGGCCATCGCCAGCGTTTGGAGTGTAAACTTGGGTTACGAAAAATTTATCAAATTCTAGAGTGATGATACGACCTTCCAAGTCCATGGTAGAAGGGGCACCGATTTTTGGGAAGCTGATAGTTGGCGTAAGTTCTTTCTTATAGAGGAACATGGTTCCAGCATAGCCTTTACGGGCAGGTTCTTGGGAAGAGCGCCACGTGTTTTCGTAACCTGGGAAGAGTTCCTCTAAAATTTCCAAGTGTTTCTTTGTAGGACCCTTGGCAGAAAGCTTGGTTTCTTGGATAGCAATGATATCAGCATTTTCAGCGACCAAGGTTTGTAGGACTTCTTGGGACAATTTGGCACGAGCTGAGTCACTAGTTAGGGCAGCATTGAGGGAATCAATATTCCATGAGATAAGTTTCATAAAGTTACCTTTTTCATTCAGATTATAGATTTTATTATACCAAAAAAAGGTCTATTTCCCCAACGTATGGTTTGAAAAATTACTCTTTAGACTTTATCCTGAGAAAATAAAAATTCCCTAAGCTATTTAGAAAAAAATCTAAATAGATCTTGTGTTTAGAATGGAAAGGTGTATAATATTATTTAGAAAAACATCTAAATAGAAAGTGAAGTGTACAAATATGTCAAATAAGAGAACAATCCTTCTTTTTGTGGTCTTGGCTTATGCCCTTGCTTGGATAATATGGTTGGCACTATGGCTAAGTGGTGTTGGTCTAAATTCTCCATGGAGTCAACTTGCTAGTATTGTAGCCATGTGGATGCCTGCACTTGCAGTCTTTATTTTAGGGAAAATCACGAATCAACCTAGTGGAATCAAATCTAAATTAGTTGTGAATCTCAAGAGCAACTGGCGCTTTTACTTACTAGCTATCTGGTTACCAGCAGTCATCAGTTTTTTAGGAGCGGGACTTTATTTTCTTGTATTTCCTAGCAATTTCAGCCTTGGTTTTGAATCTATTCAAGCTATTTTACAAGAAAAAGGAGTCCTTCAATCACCGTTCCCCTTATCTTTCTTGGCCTTGATTCAAATCCTAGCTAGTTTGACCTACGCTCCTTTTCTTAATAGTTTCTTTGCATTGGGGGAGGAAATTGGTTGGCGTGGCTATCTTTACCCAGTGCTAAGAGGACGCTTTTCACTAGTCCAGACTCATGTCTTGCTTGGTCTCATTTGGAGTCTTTGGCATCTACCAATCAATTTGCAAGGCTATAATTATGGACTATCTTATTTTGCTTATCCTGTTTTGGGAGTTGTCGCCATGTTTCTATTTTGTTTTAGCCTAGGAATATTGTTGAGCTGGTTGTTGGAAAAGACAGGTTCTATCTGGGCTTCTGCCCTATTTCATGGGGCAATCAATGCAACTGCAGGTATTGGGTTACTCTTCCAATTACCAGGAGAAAAAGTTTCAAGCCTCTTGATTTTAGGCCCATCACCGACCGGAATGCTATCAGTTCTACCTTGCTTATTCCTAGCCCTACTAATATTACAAAGGGAAAGGAGTCATTATGAGTTTTGCAAATAGTTTTAAAGCCTTATCTCATCCAGTTAGGAGAGAGATTTTGAATTTACTCAAAACAGGTAGATTATCTGCAGGAGAAATTACCAGTTATTTCGAGTTGACAGGTGCAACGATTTCACACCATCTCACGATTTTGAAAGCAGCGGATTTGATTCATGAAATGAAAGAAAAAAACTTTATTTATTATGAGTTAAATACATCGGTTTTAGAGGATATAATGGTTTGGTTAGCAGAACTGAAAGGAGATCATTTTGATGAAGATAAAAATCAATAAGAAATTGGTATTATTTACGAGCATTCTCATCCTACTACCTTCCCTTGTAGGTTGTGTTTTCTGGAATCAATTACCAGAGGAGATACCCACTCATTTTAATCTACTGGGTCAAGCAGATGGCTACAATCATAAAATGTCTGCTATCTTTGGATTACCGACTCTCATGCTTTTGATGCATTGGTTGCTTCTATTTTTAATGATTAAGGATCCTAAATCTAGCAATATCAGTTCAAAAATACAACTTTTGATTTACTGGATTATACCTTTTGTATCTTGTCTATTAATGATTTCTATCTTCGGAGAATCTTTGGGTTATTCCACGATGAGTGGGCTACTAGCTCAGATTTTTATGGGAGTCGTGATGATCGTAATTGGAAATTATCTACCAAAAACACACCGAAATTATATAATCGGTATTCGACTACCGTGGACCTTGGAGAATGATGAAAACTGGAGAAAAACGCATCGTCTAGCTGGAAAAATTTGGGTATTAGGAGGATTGTTATTGTTTCTAAATTCCTTTGTGCAACTATATGTTTACTGGGTATTCTTCTTGACACTTTTCTTTGTAGTGATAATTCCTAGTGTCTATTCTTATCAATTATCAAAATTAGAATCTTGAAACAGATATTTGAGTCATTAGTTAGAGAAGTTGGTCTGATAAGTCTATTTCCCCAACGTATGGTTTGAAAAATCACCCTCTTTCGTTTATAATGAAGAATGATTTTATGAAAGGGAGTGAAAATAAATGAAATTTTACTCATATGACTATGTACTTAGCCAAATCAGTCAGCAAAATGGAATTATGATTGGCTTTGGGATTGTGCTCCTAGCTATCACAGGATTTTTTGCTTTTAAGGCTTATCGTGATAAAAAGGGGACTAAGTTTCGGGAATTGGTCATGATTTTAGCCTTGACCTTAGTGGCCATGCTTTTGGTGACAATTTCAAAATACCAGACCAATCAAGCCTCTAACAATCAATTTCAAACTTCCCTTCATTTCATAGAGGTTGTTTCCAAAGACTTGGGAGTGGATAAATCAGAAGTTTATGTAAATACTTCTGCAACCACTGATGGAGCGCTTGTCAAGGTAGGTTCAGATTTCTACCGCGCTATGAACGGGAGCCAACCAGACAAGTATCTTTTAGAGAAATTAGAATTGCATCAAACAGACGCTATTGAATTGGTGGAGGTAAACAAATGACACTCAACTATATGGAAATTTTAATCAAACTGGCCTTGGGTCTTTTCTCTCTTGTTTTTGTTATTAATGTGACAGGAAAGGGGAATCTAGCACCTAACTCTGCGACAGACCAAATTCAGAACTATGTTCTTGGTGGTATCATCGGTGGGGTGATTTACAATAGTTCAATTAGTATTCTGCAGTACGCAGTGATTTTGATGATGTGGACGATTTTGGTTTTGACACTCAAGTGGCTTAATAACAATGTTCGTTTTGTCAAACGCTTGATTGATGGGAAACCAACTCTCCTCATTAAAAATGGGAAGATTGACCCAGAAGCTTGTCGTTCAGTTGGTTTGTCTGCGGCAGATGTAGCTCTTAAACTTCGTAGTCAAGGGATTTTCCAGATGAAGCAAGTTAAACGAGCTGTGCAAGAGCAAAATGGCCAACTCATCGTGGTCCAAATGGGAGATGAAAATCCTAAGTATCCAGTTGTGACTGACGGTGTGATCCAAGTCGATGTCTTGGAATCGATTGGTCGTAGCGAAGAGTGGCTGCTTGATAATCTTAGCAAGCAAGGGCATGACAATGTAGCCAACATCTTTATCGCTGAGTATGACAAGGGTGCTGTTACAGTCGTAACCTATGAATAAGAAAAGCCTGGGGTCTTGTACTCTTCGAAAATCTCTTCAAACTGCGTCAACGTCGCCTTGCCGTATGTAGGTTACTGACTTCGTCAGTTCTATCTACAACCTCAAAGCAGTGCTTTGAGCAGCCTGCGGCTAGTTTCCTAGTTTGCTCTTTGATTTTCATTGAGTATTGGCCTCAGGTTTTCATTTGCAATCAGAAAGGGATTTTATGTCCATTATTCAAAAACTTTGGTGGTTTTTCAAGTTAGAAAAACGCCGTTATTTAGTCGGAATTGTGGCCCTGGTCTTGGTTTCCGTCCTCAATCTCATTCCACCTATGGTCATGGGGCAGGTGATTGATGCCATCACATCGGGACAATTAACCCAGCAGGACCTCCTTCTTGACCTATTTTATTTGCTTCTTGCAGCCTTTGGGATGTACTATCTGCGCTATGTTTGGCGTATGTATATCCTTGGAACTTCCTACCGTCTGGGGCAGATTATGCGGTCTCGCTTGTTTGAGCATTTCACAAAAATGTCTCCAGCTTTTTATCAGACTTATCGAACGGGAGACCTGATGGCACACGCAACCAATGATATTAATGGCCTAACGCGTCTGGCAGGGGGCGGGGTTATGTCAGCGGTGGATGCCTCAATCACAGCTTTAGTGACCTTGTTGACCATGATCTTTAGCATTTCATGGCAGATGACCCTAGTTGCCATTTTACCCTTACCTTTCATGGCTTATGCGACTAGTCGTCTAGGGAGAAAGACCCATAAGGCCTTTGGTGAATCGCAGGCTGCCTTTTCTGAACTCAATAACAAGGTGCAGGAGTCCGTATCAGGTATTAAAGTGACCAAGTCTTTTGGGTATCAGGCGGACGAGTTGAAATCCTTTCAGACAGTCAATGAATTGACCTTCCAAAAGAATCTCCAAACCATGAAATACGATAGTCTCTTTGACCCCATGGTTCTTTTATTTGTTGGTTCCTCCTATGTTTTAACGCTCTTGGTCGGCTCCTTGATGGTTCAGA
>CAJZGT010000031.1 GCA_916048145.1 uncultured Streptococcus sp. | reverse complement strand
CCGTCCTTTCTCGATCTTAGCTTTTCTTCAACCCACTACAGTTGACAAAGAGCCTATCAAAAAAGAAAGGACGAAATCCGTCCTTTCTCGATCTTAGCTTTTCTTCAACCCACTACAGTTGACAAAGAGCCTGTTTCTTTCAGCTTAATTGAGTATAAAACTGAAATTATCACTGTGTGGTTTTATTTTGAAGCTAGTTTTTGCCCAACATCATATTAAGTAGCAATTTGTTATATTCATTTAAACAAAGGATTAAAGAAACCATCTGTATTTTTTAGTAGGGCTTTGAATACTTTGGATTTCAAGTCCACTGTATTTTTGAAATGATCTTTAATTTTCGGATCTGACATTCCCTCCAGATCTTTGCGAACTGCTTTATCAAATAAAGTGCGTAACTCATCATAGTTGCTAATATGGGTTCCATCAATATCGATAGCCTCAAAACCTTTCTTAGCTTTAACAAGAATTTCCCCGTACCAATGTCTCTTCCACTCTTCAAGGGTTTTAAAGTTTCCTTGCGATACTTTATTAATTATTAGCTTATCGCTTAGTAAACCATGGTTGTTTTTATCTGCTTCTGTTTTGTATTTATTGGATACATAACTGATAAAGCCATTTTCATAACCATAATAGCCCCACATACGGAAAGCATTATGCTTAAATGATAATGAACCAGGTGCACCATCACTCGTATTTCCACCGTAAATACCAGCCATCATATTGACATTCACGTAAGCTGAGTTTGGAGTGAAATCCTCTGGACGATAAATTCCATCCCCTGGATTTCCATGTTTTGTCATAAAATTATTATCGATTAAATCATTGATGCTTGATAACTTTTTAGCTTTTTCTTCTTCATTCAAATCACGAACTTTATCCCATTGATTCGGCGCTTTGAGCTTATTCAAATTGTCAATAGTCCGTATTGCCTTGTCAACTTTCTTGAACCACTTCGTATTAATATCTGGTACCCCTGATTCTAGAACTGCATCTGCTTCTAGATGATCTAGCATCATTAGTGCTTCATTATAGTTTTTCATATATCGATCGATGTCTTCACGAGTTTGAAGCTTATCAGGATTATAATTGTACCATTGGTCACCATCATTTTCACGATGATAGGCCATGTTAAGACCTAGAGCACCATATTCACCGTTACCTGTAGATTTATCAGGTGTTTGCAACATACCTTGAGCATATGCTTCAACGTCGGTGCCTTCACGATGACTATTTCCTCCAAAATATAACATACGGTCATTGACGTGTGTTGTTTCATGTGTAAAGGCTGAAATACCAAACGGACTAATCATATCTGTCACCATAAACAAGACCTTGTCATCATTATTTGGATTAGTGAATATTGAAGCCATAGCGCCCATACGTCCGTCTCTATCATGGTGTCGCCATGTTGGACCATATAATTCACGAATTGGGGCTACAGGGTTACCTTTACTGTCAAATCCTCGACGACCTACAGGAGAACCATTGTAGGTTTGATTATCCCAAACAGGTGTTGGAACCATATTTTGACTCTTGAGCAATCTATCTCGTACACTTGGTAATGCTAAACGTGACCAGAAGTCAAGGTAAGTTTGTTGTGCATGTGCAACCTTATCAATTTCTTTTTTGAATTCATTTCTAGCTTCTTCTGTATGTTTACCATATTTCTCAAATGAACTATAAGCCATTGTATTATATGTTGAAATTAAGAACATATGAGCTTTCTTCAAGTTGAGCAACGGTAAAATCATACGTCCATGAACACTGTTATCTAAACCATCGAACACACGATGACGTTTATCTTTCAACTCTGTATTTGTTGTCTTAGGTTCTGAAACATAAACATTTTTAGCAGAATGGATAAACCAATCGTTAATATCTTTATCCTCAGTGAACAAACGCATGTTGTATTCTAAGAAGTTACGTAAATTACCTTTACCAGTGTTACCTGAGATGATTTCACGGTAAGCATCTTGAGTCCGATCACCCTTCAAGTTCTTTTCACTCGAACCGATGTTGATGAGTCTGTCAATAACACTTGGTGTCTTACCATAAAAGTCAGGTTTAAACATCATGATGTTTTTTATACTCATGTCACCGTATTTGATATCATAGTAACGATTGAGATAAGTCAGAGCCATCATGATTTTAGCTTTATTGGTTTCTACTTTCTTGAGAAGTGCTTTTATCGCAGCTTCATCACCATTCAATTGATGGTCTTCGTTTTCAACAATAGCTTTAACTAGTTTGTCAAGATTTTCTTTCACGTCCGCAAAGCTTTCTTCAAAGAATAAATCTTTAATATAACCATTCTTACGTTCATCCGAATTAGCATTAGGATCTCTAGATGTATCTCGTTTATCCATCAAGGAACGGACTTCTTGTGAAATCAATTCTACACTTGATAATTGAGCTTTAACATCAGCAATCAATTTATCACGATTTTTAACAACCATATTCGGTGTATAGACAACATCACCAAGACCAGATACGCTATATTCACGCACTTGTTGGACTTTAGAATCCTTGAGTGTGACCCCCATTTCTTCTTTTGTACCATCTGCATAGTGAATCATTATTTTATCGATATCCGATAAATCGGTCACGAATTGACCATCCTTCATCCCCGTAACAGAAAGGACTTCTTTCTTAGCTAAGTTTGAATCTTCTGCAAGTTTGTTACCTTGGTTGACAATCCATTCTTTGTTATAAAATGGTTGAAGTTTCTCAATATTACGATAAGCCAAATCACGTTCGGATTTGTAGTCTTGAGTTGATTTGTATTCCTCTGATTTTGGTGCTGTACGGTTAAGCGTATCTTCAGGAAGAGCACTAATTTCAAATCCACTAGCTGTTATATTGTACCCTGTAATTTTCTTATTAGCTTCTTCTAAACTAATTTCTTTAACACGTTTAGAACGTTGATATGAAGAGGCTCCTGTACTCATATCACGAACAACGAAATCATTTTCAAGTCTATTACCTGAGAAGTAACCACCTTCGTCATCTATATTTCTTGAACCATAGAAGATCTCACCTTTAGAAACTTTCACCATTGATACGTTATCTTCAATTTGCCCTAATACCCAGTTAGAACTGATAAACCCACCAACATCAACTGGATTATCAATGTCAATTGTACCTTTAGCAACTGAATGACGAACAGAACCCTCTTTTCCTACAGTGAAATTATCCATACCATTATCAGATTTCGCGACAAGTCCAGCAGCTCTAGCTCGTTTACCTGTGATTGTTACATCAGCATATGCTCTATCTAAGTTACCTTTCCAAATTTCACCAGCAATACCAGCTAAATTCCAATCACGATCACCAACAGCCTGCAATTTACCGATAAATGCTACATTTCTTAACAGGCCACCACGATCAATCTTATTAACAATACCAGCAATACTATTGTTTCCAAGAATGCTACCAGTAACCTTGATATTCTCAACTGTCGCATTTTTAACAGTCTTAGCAAGTGCTGAAATATCATTAATCCAAGGCATATTGATATTAACGTTTGCTAAGTTAATATTTTTAACTGAACCACCTTCGATACCACCGAATAATTGACGTTTCATGTTATGAATTGAATACTGGTTACCTTCTACACTGGTCAATGTACCTCTAAATGTCCCAGGTACATATTCTTTATTAGGCGTTGGTACATTTTCTGCATTCAAATCTGCACCAATTTTAAATGTACCGTTTTTATTAACATTCATAGCGTCTACTAAATCTTTAAAGTTATAGTAGACATTATCTTCTTTAGGATGGGGTTTTTCAATATAATGAACATACTTGTTACGAACCTTCGTTGGGTCTGTATGTTGAATCAAATCTTGCGCTTCAGCAGTGATTTTATAAAGTTTTTTACCTTCTTCTGTCACCTCTTCAATAGAGTCAACAGCTAAACGAGTTACCTTATTATCGCGACTAGTGATTTTTAAGTACATTTTCTTCACATCTTCATCTGAAGGTTTTTCAGTCATGAAATCACTAGGTGTTTCAGTACCATCGTCATTTACCTTCACTAAATTAGTAGATGCGATATTTTTAATTTCAACTTTTTTTAACTCTAAACGTAAAGGTTTTTCATCCAATTTAGAAGTTTCATCACCTTCACCACGGTTGTAAGTCATTGTTGTTGCAATTTTATAATCTTTAAATAAATCCAAACCTTGAATAGCGTCTGTCAATTTTTCTTTAGATAAATCAACTCGCTTAACAACAGTGTCCCCATCTTTAATCTCAGCTATAATGCTCTTGATTTCAGCATTACCTGTATTTTCAAGAGTGTAATCCAATTTAGCTGAACGATCCATCGCATCTTCTGTAACCTTATCTAAAGTCAAAGTTGGAGCAACTTTTGACGTATATTCTGGCAACTCAGCTTGAACTGCGGGTTCGCCTTTTTCAGTTACAACTGCTTCGGGTAAGGCTGGTTGAATCTCAGGTTCGCCTTTTTCAGTTACAACTGCTTCTGATAAGGTTGCTTGCACCTCAGGTTCTCCCTTTTCAGTGACTACAGCTTCGGGTAGGGCTTGTTGCACCTCAGGTTCGCCTTTTTCAGTTACTACAGCTTCTGATAAGGCTGGTTGAACCTCAGGTTCTCCCTTTTCAGTGACTACAGCTGCTGGTAATTCTGGCTGAACTGCAGGTTCAACCTTTTCTGTGACTACAGCTTCGGGTAAGGCTGGTTGAACTTCAGGTTCGCCTTTTTCAGTTACAACTGCTTCTGATAAGGCTGGTTGCACCTCAGGTTCTCCCTTTTCAGTTACTACAGCTTCGGGTAGGGCTTGTTGCACCTCAGGTTCGCCTTTTTCAGTTACTACAGCTTCTGATAAGGCTGGTTGAACCTCAGGTTCTCCCTTTTCAGTGACTACAGCTGCTGGTAATTCTGGCTGAACTGCAGGTTCAACCTTTTCTGTGACTACAGCTTCGGGTAAGGCTGGTTGAACTTCAGGTTCGCCTTTTTCAGTTACAACTGCTTCTGATAAGGCTGGTTGAACCTCAGGTTCTCCCTTTTCAGTGACTACAGCTGCTGGTAATTCTGGCTGAACTGCAGGTTCAACCTTTTCAGTGACTACTGCTTCGGGTAAGGCTGGTTGAACTTCAGGTTCGCCTTTGTCTGTCACGACTGCTTCTGGTAACGCTGGCTGAACTGCGGGTTCCCCCTTTTCAGTTACAACAGCTTCTGGTAAAGCTGTTGTAACTTCGGGTTCGCCTTTGTCTGTCATAACTTTGGATTGTTCAACTAGCGAAACCGATGAAACCGTTCTCTCATCAAATTCCAAGTAACCAACATATCTGTAACCAGAAATTTGCAACACACCATCACGTCCAGACTCATGGATGTTAGCATTCAAATTAAGTGCTGAAGTAGTTGATAGTGTAACTAAACCTGTCGCCCCTACAATCAAAAATGTAGCTATTTTTTTATTTCTCTTATCTTTTGTAATAACTACAACAAGACTACCGATGGTCAATAAACCCAATACAGTCATAATAGATTGTGATTGACCAGTATTTGGTAGTGCGTCTTTCTCATAAACCAAAGCATATGATTCTTTTGATTCGTCAGGTCTACCTTGTTTGAGTTGATCACGTTCAGTTTGTGTCAAATTACTATAATCCAAGTAATGATAAGTCGATGCACCAACAACTGACGGTGCAAATAAAAGACTCCCCAAGAATACCGAACCAACAATACCCTTTATTTTCCGAATGGAAAATCTATCTTTTTTTAATAATGACAATTGTAATCCTCTACCTTTACTTTTTATTTCCTAATAGCAAATACTATTTTTTATTCTCAAAAATTGAATTTCTAAAATCATCGGTTTGATCAAGATAGGCTTTAAAGATTGCCTGTTTAAGTTTATGAACTCTACTTCTTTCTGGATATATATTCACAAGATAATCCTCAGCATCTTCATTGACAGCAGTAGTTATCATTCTTTGAAGATCTTCTATATTTTTTATTGTCACTCTATCTTTTCTGAACCAACTTCCATTTGGGTTATCGAAGCTAATGCTCATTAATTTATTAAATTTAGCTTTTCGTTCTTCATACATTGCTTTTTTGAAATCAACCCATGATTTATATTCATTATTAAACACTTTTTGAAGTACTAACTCATCAGTTACATTACCGATTACTTTACCATATGATGTAATAACATCACCATTGGCTTTTGCTTCTTCCGCATATTGATTAGAAATATATGGTACCATTCCATCTTTAAATCCTTTTGCAGCTAACAATTCAAACGCCATACGACGACCCATTAAATCACCCGGAGTTCCTTTATCATTACTTAGAGCAGAATATATTGGTGAGAATAGTTTAATTGTATAATATCCATTTCGTTTAAAAGTATTGTCATTTCCATTTTCGTATCCTCTTCTTGTAATAACATCATTTTCAATTAAACTATTAAATGAGGTTAATTTGTTAAGTTCACTAGTATTTAAATAACGAATAACATTGGTTGCATAAACTCTACTTCCGTCTGGATCTGTTTCAAATTTATTTTCTATTCTTCTCAACAACTCATTTTTCTTAGAAATATCTAATTTAACAACTGCATTACCTTCTAGATATTCTAGCATATAAATTACATCAAACATATTATGCATATATTTTTGTAAATCTTCTGCATTATTAAATCGTTTTGTAGGATCTTTCACCTGAAGTCTAGTTAGATCTTCTGATTTTTCATATTTCAATATAGAGTTAATCGTAATAGTAGGATCATTTGGATGATCAGGAGCTTGTAACAATCCTTTAGCATAAAACTCTGGTCCAAGTCCATTTCTTCTTCCATATCCTCCTAGATAAATTTCTCTATCTGAGTTATGCGTCATTTCGTGTGTATAAGTTACCGCACCATCTTTATCAAGCATACGATACGCCATATAATAGAATGCATCCCCTGTAGCGTATGCTCCATTAGAATTATGGACAACATTATTTCCCGCTGGGCCGAAGAAATGTTTTATCGCTGGATGATTAGTTTCAAAATTAGCTTCTTGTAACCTATTATCTTCATCATTTCCAAATCTAAATGCATCATAGACTAGAACACTTCTATATAATTTTTCTTTATTTTTATCATCTAGTATTTTATACCAGTAATCATAGTGATCTCTAAATCTAGCTGCCGCTTCTTTTGCTTTTGTCTCAACATAGTTATTTAAATTAGTTCCTGCTGGATGTTCTTTACTTCTATATCTATCATAAGCTCCAAATCCTATAGTCGAAATGTTCGCTATAATAAACACCGATTTTTCAGGTAATGTTAATAGCGGCAAGACCATACTTGGGTATTTCCAAGATGGGCTAGTTAATCTATCATATACTCCAATTGAATATGGACTACCAGCTATTGATTGCTTATCACTTACCTCTTTAATTGTAGATTTTTCTTCTACTATATAAGCTTTAGTTTGTTCTTTAAACCACTCATTATTTGTTTTATCTGGTACAAAAGCTTTTCTATATTTTTCCAAAGCATCAAATAAATTATTAGTTTTATAATTTTTCGCTAATAAAACGTTATAAGTTATAACATTATTTTTCGCTAGTAAATTATTATATCCAGATTTACCTAATTCGATAACATTATCTAACGTCGAACTATTTGATTTACCGAAGAAATCCAAGTGATACATAACTAAATCTTTTGCTTTTGTTTCACCATATTTAAAATTGTACCAACGCTCTAAGTATGTTAATCCTAGAAGTAAGGCTTCTTTATTATTTTTTATTTTCTCAATTACATAATTATCTATTACCTTATTGTTATTTTCCACTATTGCAGCATCCGCAGTAAGTAGTTTCGTTAAACTATCTCTCAAATTATCTTTTGTAGTATTGAATTGTTCTTCTAAATATAGTTCTGTTAAACTAACATCATTTGAAACATCTAATACTTTTCTAATTTCCTTTGATTTATATTCTACACTATTTAATGCTGGTAATACTTCATCTAAAATATTATTATAATTGCGAAGTAATGTATTCGGTGTGTAAATTAATTCTGTATCGCCTATTCTATACTCTGCTACATTTGAAAAATCACTTTGATAATTTACATTAAGTTTCTCTGATGTATTGTCTGCGTAATATAGTAATAATTTATTTATACTTGATTTGTATTTGTTAATATCACTAATTACTTCATTATCTTTCATTGGAACAACTGATAATAATTCTTTATTATAAAGATTACTACTTGACTCTACTAAATTTCCGTACTTAACTATTGTTTCTCTATTATAAAACGGTAATAGTTTTTCTATATTTTTATATACTTTTTCTTTTGATGAAACGGCATTTTCAAGATTTCTATAGTCAGTTACATATCTAGAAGAGAAATTAAAATCTTCTGTTTTAATAGTATTTTTAGATACAAAAGCAGCTTTTTTCTCTCTAATCTGTGCGTCTTCTAATACTTCTCCTCTTTGAACAGTAGAATCCTTAGTTAAGATTTCATCATCTTCTGCTACTACGTTCACAACTTTATTATTTTTGTTGCTATATGTGCCATTTACTTTTATACCATTAAAATTATCACCCGCAATAGCATTACCATTCGTTACATTAACGTCGCTTAATACGTTTGTAAGGTTACCCGAGTTACTTACTTCTGAAGAATCTCTATCCCAAAGATTACCTACAACTCCACCAACTTTACCAAAACGCTGCACATTATTTAGATTCCCTTCAGCATAACTATTTCTAATTAGTGCACTCTTATCTACTGCTCCAGCTATCCCACCAACAACTTGGTCTCCAGTATTGGCATTTGTCGCCATATCAATAGACGCAATCGACTTGTCTATTAATGCTCCCGAACCAGAAAGTTTACCTACTAAACCTCCGATTTGATAACTAGCAACTGTTTTATATGTATTAGTTATTCTGCCTGTATAGCTACTGTTAGAAATAGTAGAATTATTAACTTGTGATACTAATCCTCCTATTCCATGTTCACCAGCTATCGCTCCATCAGCATGAACATTACTAATTGCAGTTCTATTTTTCGCTTCTTTTGCAAGTGTTGCAGCATCTTCTTTTGCTGAAATATTGGCATCTTTTATTGAAAGATCTTTTACTGTAGCGCTATTTAGCACATTAAACAGTGGTTTTTTCAGGTTATATATAGCGTAATACTTATTATTATTTTGCCCTATTAATGTTCCATGAAATTCATTTTTCACATAACTTTCTTGACCATCTGGAAGTTCAAGTTCACGAGCATCCATAGTTGCACCTAAACGGAATGTGCCATTAGGAGTGTTATTCATTGCATCTACTAAATTTTTAAATGATGTATAGACACCAGTTTCACTTTGCTGAGTTTTTGGTAAATAGTAAGTATAATTTTCTAATACATTATTATTTTCATGATGTATCAGATTATTTGCACTTGCTACTATTTTATAAACAGCTCTATTATCTTTATTATCATTAGTAATGCTTGTAACTGGTAGCATCACATCTTTAAAATTCTCTGATTTAACTTTCATGAAGTAATTTTGTGGGTCATTTGGTGCAGAATCTAATGAAGTTACATGACGATACTTATCACCTTCTTTTGAATATAGTTCTACAGAAGATATATTTCTAAGCTCTAATTTCTTATTAACGTCTTCTTCTTTAACATCGTCTTTTTTCTCATCTTTATGACGTTCTAGTGCATCATATGTCGGAGTAATTTCTTTACCATTTATAATACTTCTAATCCAGTCTAATTGTGTTGGAGATAATATTAATCCTCCTGAACGGTTCTTAGCACCATTTTGGTGTACACCAATGACTTCACCGTTAGTATTAAATATTCCTCCACCACTCATACCAGGTTTTCCACCTTGATATTGAACACCGTAGGTATTATTCGCATATTTTTGTTCCATTTCAACTGTAGCATCTTTTAAGTGCGTATATTCCCCACCTGGATATCCATAGACATTTAGTTTGTCATGAATATTTACTTTCGAGTAATTTTCTACTAGATTTACATGTTTTCTTTCTAAAGATTGTGGTAATTTAATCACTGCTAAATCATAGATAAATCCTTTTGGATAATCTTTTTGATTATAAAAATGAATATCCTCTGAAGTAAATGAACCTTTTTGTCCATCAGGTGTTACCCATTCATATGTATTTTTAGACTTTTCTCCTCTAAATTCACCCGTGCTGTTATCTGAAGAATTATTAATGAAATTGTGTGCTACTGTCAATAATACATTAGGTGCTATAAATGTAGCTGAACCAGTTCCAGATAACGCTTGATTACCTTTAACAAAATTCATTCTAAGTAGTGCACTGGCATTTTTTTGAACATTATTCGTTTCTGTTGTATTGTTAGTTTCTTCAGAAGGTTTTGTACTTTCTGATTTCAGCGGCTCGATTTTCCCAGTATATTCTTGAAGTGGGGCTACCTGTTCAGGTTCACCTTTATCACTTACTACTGCTTCTGGTAACTCTGGCTGAATTGCAGGCTTGCCTTTGTCGGTTACTACTGCTTCTGGTAAAGCTGGTTGAACTTCAGGCTCACCTTTTTCAGTAACAACAGCTTCTGGTAATGCTGGTTGAACTTCGGCTTCACCTTTTTCCGTGACGAAAGCTTCTGGTAACGCTGGTTGAACTTCGGGTTCGCCTTTGTCAGTAACGACTGCTTCTGGTAAATCTGACTGGACTGCAGGCTCGCCTTTTTCAGTAACAACAGCTGCGGGTAATTCAGGTTGGACTTCTGGTGTGCCTTTGTTGGTTACTACAGCTTCTGGTAAAGCTGGTTGAACTTCAGGATCACCTTTTTCAGTAACAACAGCTTCAGGTAATGCAGGATGAACTTCGGCTTCACCTTTTTCCGTGACTAAAGCTTCTGGTAACTCTGGCTGAATTGCAGACTCGCCTTTATCGGTTACAACTGATTCAGGTAACGTAGGTTGAACTGCTGGTTTGTCTTTATCGCTTACAACTGCTTTTGGCAATGCAGGTTGAACTTCGGGTTCGCCTTTGTCAGTAACGACTGCTTCTGGTAAATCTGACTGGACTGCAGGCTCGCCTTTTTCAGTAACAACAGCTGCGGGTAATTCAGGTTGGACTTCTGGTGTGCCTTTGTTGGTTACTACAGCTTCTGGTAAAGCTGGTTGAACTTCAGGTTCACCTTTATCTGTTACGACTGTTTCCGGCAACGCTGCTTGAACTTCTGTCGGCTTAGTTGAAGAAACAGGTTTTTCTTCCTGAATAGTTTGTACCTTTGATGGATTCTCTACAAAATTTGGTGTAACATTGTAATCTACCTTTTGTTGATTTTTAGAAGTAGCTACTGATTTCTCTTGATTGCTTACTTTAGATTCAGAAGTTATGTTTCCCTCTTTGATATATCCAATATAAGTATAGCCTGAAATGTCTTTAGGAAGAGGTAATTTTTCTCCTGAGGTTAATTCATAGTCAGTATTATAGTTCAGTAAGAGATTATTTTCTAAAGCATGAGCTGAAACTAAGACACCATTTCCTATTCCTGCAACCAATACTAAATGTAATACTGTTTTAT
>CAJZGT010000030.1 GCA_916048145.1 uncultured Streptococcus sp. | reverse complement strand
ACCAACCCCGTGTGGTCTTGCTGGACGAGCCTTTGTCAGCGCTGGACTTGAAATTAAGAACAGATATGCAGTACGAACTGCGTGAACTGCAACAACGATTGGGCATTACCTTTGTCTTTGTTACCCACGATCAGGAAGAAGCCCTGGCCATGAGTGACTGGATTTTTGTTATGAATGATGGCGAGATTGTCCAGTCTGGAACACCTGTGGATATCTACGATGAGCCGATTAACCATTTTGTTGCAACCTTTATCGGGGAGTCGAACATCTTGCCTGGTACCATGATTGAGGACTACTTGGTTGAGTTTAACGGCAAACGCTTCGAAGCGGTCGATGGAGGGATGAAGCCAAATGAACCTGTTGAGGTCGTTATTCGTCCAGAGGACTTGCGGATTACCCTTCCTGAAGAAGGCAAGCTCCAAGTTAAGGTTGATACCCAGCTCTTCCGTGGGGTTCACTATGAGATTATCGCCTATGACGAACTTGGAAATGAATGGATGATCCACTCGACTCGTAAGGCCATTGTGGGTGAGGAAATCGGTCTGGACTTTGAACCAGAAGACATCCATATCATGCGTCTCAACGAAACCGAAGAAGAGTTCGATGCCCGTATCGAAGAATACGTGGAAATCGAAGAGCAAGAAGCAGGTTTGATTAATGCAATCGAGGAGGAAAGAGATGAAGAAAACAAGCTCTAAACTCTTTGTAGTGCCCTACATGCTTTGGATTGCCCTCTTTGTCCTGGCACCCTTGGTCTTGATTTTCGGACAATCCTTTTTCAATATCGAAGGCCAGCTTAGTTTAGAAAACTATAAATCTTACTTTGCGTCACAAAACTTGACCTACCTAAAAATGAGCTTCAACTCTGTACTCTATGCAGGGATTGTGACCTTTATGACCCTGCTTATCAGTTATCCGACAGCCCTCTTTTTGACCCGTCTCAAGCACCGTCAACTCTGGCTCATGCTGATTATCCTGCCTACCTGGATCAATTTGCTTCTTAAAGCCTATGCCTTTATCGGGATTTTTGGTCAAAATGGCTCTATTAACCAATTTTTGGAATTTATCGGAATCGGTTCACAACAGTTGCTCTTTACCGATTTCTCCTTTATCTTTGTCGCAAGCTACATCGAGCTTCCCTTTATGATTTTGCCTATTTTCAATATCTTGGACGATATGGATAACAATCTCATCAATGCCAGCTATGACTTGGGTGCGACCAAGTGGGAGACCTTCCGTCATGTCATCTTCCCTCTGTCTATGAATGGTGTGAGAAGTGGGGTTCAATCCGTCTTTATCCCTAGCTTAAGTCTCTTCATGCTGACCCGTTTGATTGGTGGGAACCGCGTTATTACTCTGGGGACAGCCATTGAGCAGAACTTCCTGACCAATGACAACTACGGTATGGGTTCAACCATCGGTGTGATTCTCATCCTGACCATGTTCATCACCATGTGGGTGACTAAGGAAAGGAGAGAACGATGAAAAAATTTGCTAACATTTATCTGGGAATGGTCTTTCTTGTCCTCTACCTGCCAATCTTTTACCTGATTGGCTATGCCTTTAACGCAGGCAATGACATGAATAGCTTTACAGGCTTTAGCTTGAGCCATTTTAAAACTATGTTTGGCGATGGTCGCCTTATGTTGATTGTGACTCAGACCTTTTTCTTGGCCTTCCTGTCAGCCTTGATTGCGACAATTATCGGGACTTTCGGTGCTATTTACATTTATCAGTCTCGTAAGAAATACCAAGAAGCCTTTCTATCGCTCAATAATATCCTTATGGTTGCACCTGACGTTATGATTGGTGCCAGCTTCTTGATTCTCTTTACTCAACTCAAGTTTTCACTTGGTTTTTTGACAGTTCTTTCTAGTCACGTGGCCTTCTCCATCCCTATCGTGGTCTTGATGGTCTTGCCTCGTCTCAAGGAAATGAACGGCGACATGATTCATGCGGCTTACGACTTGGGAGCCAGTCAATTTCAGATGTTCAAGGAAATCATGCTTCCTTACCTGACACCGTCTATCATTGCAGGTTATTTCATGGCCTTCACCTATTCGCTAGATGACTTTGCCGTGACCTTCTTCGTAACGGGAAATGGCTTTTCAACCCTGTCAGTCGAGATTTACTCTCGTGCTCGCAAGGGGATTTCGCTAGAAATCAATGCCCTGTCTGCCCTTGTCTTTCTCTTTAGTATTATCCTAGTTGTTGGTTATTACTTTATCTCACGTGAGAAGGAGGAGCAAGCATGAAAAAACTCTATTCATTTTTAGCAGGAATTGTAGCCATTATCCTCGTCTTATGGGGAATTGCGACTCATCTAGACAGTAAAATCAATAGCCGAGATAGTCAAAAATTGGTTATCTACAACTGGGGAGACTATATTGATCCTGAACTCTTGACTCAGTTTACAGAAGAGACAGGAATCCAAGTCCAGTATGAGACCTTTGACTCCAACGAAGCCATGTACACCAAGATCAAGCAGGGTGGAACGACCTACGATATTGCCATTCCTAGTGAATACATGATCAACAAGATGAAGGACGAAGATCTCTTGGTTCCGCTTGATTATTCAAAACTTGAAGGTCTTGAAAATATCGGACCAGAGTTCCTCAACCAGTCCTTTGACCCAGGCAATAAATTCTCCATCCCTTACTTCTGGGGAACACTGGGAATTGTCTACAATGAAACTATGGTAGATGAGGCGCCTGAGCATTGGGATGACCTCTGGAAACCAGAGTATAAGAACTCTATCATGCTCTTTGATGGGGCGCGTGAGGTGCTGGGACTGGGGCTCAACTCCCTAGGCTACAGCCTCAACTCCAAGGATACCCAGCAGTTGGAAGAGACAGTGGACAAGCTCTATAAATTGACTCCAAATATCAAGGCTATTGTGGCGGACGAGATGAAGGGTTACATGATTCAGAACAATGCTGCTATCGGTGTGACCTTCTCTGGTGAAGCCAGCCAAATGCTAGAAAAAAATGAAAATCTACGCTATGTGGTACCGACTGAGGCCAGCAACCTTTGGTTTGACAATATGGTCATTCCCAAAACAGTCAAAAACCAAGATGCAGCCTATGCCTTTATCAATTTTATGTTGAAACCTGAAAATGCTCTTAAAAATGCAGAGTATGTCGGCTATTCAACACCAAACCTACCAGCTAAGGAATTACTCCCAGAGGAGAAAAAAGAAGACAAGGCCTTCTATCCAGATGCTGAAACCATGAAACACCTAGAAGTTTATGAGAAATTTGACCATAAATGGACAGGAAAATATAGCGACCTCTTCCTACAGTTTAAAATGTATCGGAAGTAGGAGTTAGCAGTCATGAAACGAATCAGTCAAGCTGGTTCGTTTTTTTGAAAAAATAGAAATCATGGTATAATAGTTTTAGGCTGAGAGTTATTAGAATTGTTTATAGCATCTCTGAAAATTTAATTCTAAAGGAGTTCAAAATGAGCCAGACTACGCAAATGCATATATATATATATATATATATAACCTAATAAAAAAATGTAAAAAATATAGACTGAAACCTACTGAAAATCCAGTAGGCTTTTTGCGTTTCTTGGAGGTATCTAATGGCTAAAAAGTTATTAAATATCACCGAGATTGAGGATAGAACCAAGGTTTTAGTAGAGAATCTTAATAAATCGACATTTATTATTGAATTTGTTTCATTGTTTGACATTACTAAAACGACCATAACAAGAGCAAGTAAAGTAGCATCTGATGATTTTATCATAAAAAACAAATTGTATTTTCGTAAAGTTGAAAATCAGCCATTACTTACTCTGACTGAGATTGATAAAGAGTTGGAGGATCAGGTTCGTAAATTTCGATTTATTATTACAACAGATTTTCAAGAATTATATGCAAAGGATACACAGACAGGGCTAACTCTAGCAATTTCTTTTAATGATTTACCAGCCCATTGTGATTTCTTCTTACCTTGGAATGGTATTGAAAAGATTGATTATGATAAGGAAAATCCTGCTGATGTAAAAGCGGCAGAGCGTTTCACCAAACTTTATGATGAACTAATTTCTATCAATCCTGAACTAGCAATCACTGAAACTGATGGTAAATCATTTAATCTATTTTTGATTCGTGTTCTTTTTCTACTATTTGCAGAAGATACAAATATTATCTCCAAGGGAGCTTTCACAAATGTTATTAAGATGAGGACATCCGAAGATGGTTCTGACTTGAATGAGTGTGTTAGAAAACTATTTACTATTTTAGATATGCCTGAATTTAGTCGTCAGAATTTGGAGTCATGGTTATCAGATTTTCCTTATGTAAATGGTAAGCTTTTTTCAGAGCCACATCATGACCTTATTTTCAATAAAAGAACTCGTCAATTACTCATTGAAGCAGGAGAATTGCTAAACTGGAATGAAATCAATCCAGATATTTTGGGATCAATGATTCAAACCGTGGCAAATGCAGAAGCAAGATCAACATCGGGTATGCACTATACTAGCGTGCCTAATATTATGAAGGTCATCAAACCACTATTTTTAGATAATCTACGAGCAACATTTACGGAATTAGAAGAACGAGCTGATTACTATATAGGAGGTGGTGACTTTAGTGAGGAACATCGTCGCAAGGAATTACGACAAATCTTACCTAAGTTAGAAGAGTTGCTCACTCGTATGGCCTCTATCAAGTTTTTAGATCCTGCTTGTGGTTCTGGAAATTTCCTCATCATTACCTATAAAGAACTTCGTCGTTTAGAAATTAATATCTTAGTCAAACAGCGTGAAATTCGTGACTCCTTGAATGAAAAAGCTGTTTATCAAGGAGAATTGATTGCTGATGCATCTAAGATTTCTCTATCCCAGTTTTCAGGAATTGAATTGGATGATTTCGCTCATGAAGTAGCAAGGCTATCCTTGTATATAGCAGAACACCAGATGAATGTGGAAATGGAAGAAGCTCTTGCTGATGTCCATCCAAGACTATTACCTTTAAGAGAAGCTGGAAATATCGTCTGTGGGAATGCTCTAAGAATTGACTGGGAAACTGTGTTGAATGCTAAGGAAGATGACGAAGTTTATATATTTGGGAATCCGCCGTATATAGGGGCTGGGGGAAGAAATCCTCAAACGAAGCTTCAAAAAGAAGATTTAAAGAATGCTATTTTCCCAATTAGTGCTAAAAAAATTGATTATATTTTAGGATGGTTTGTTAAAGGAAGTAGATTCATATTAGGAAGAAATAATTTGACTAATTTAGCCTTTGTGTCTACAAATTCTATTTTTCAAGGTGAACAAGCCTCATTTTTCTTGAATAATATTTTAAATAGTCTTGAAATTAGTTTTGCTTACCCATCGTTTTCTTGGTCAAATAGTGCTAAAAATAAAGCTGGAGTTACT
The DNA here is from genome assembly GCA_916048145.1 of uncultured Streptococcus sp. GTDB lineage: Bacteria > Bacillota > Bacilli > Lactobacillales > Streptococcaceae > Streptococcus. Next base: position 6,406 of record CAJZGT010000030.1, on the reverse strand, counting down.
GTTGCAATTGTTGGTATTTCAAGAATAAATAATGAAAAGAAAAAATTATTTAAACTTGATGAAGTAAAGGCAGTAGATAATATAAATGTCTATTTAAAAGAAGGACCAAATTTTATAGTAAACAAAAGAAGAGAGCCATTAAGTCGTTTACCAAAGAATATAACAAAAGGAAGTGCTGAATTTGGTGAAGATAATCTTATTTTAACTATTGAAGCAAAGAATAAGTTTGTTTCTAAATATCCAGAATCGGAGAAATTATTTAAAAAACTAATTAATGCTACTGATATCATGAATGGAACGTATTCATTTGCTATTTGGATTAATGATGAAGAAGTAGATTTTGCTATGAAAATACCTGAAATAAAGAGTCGTATTGAAAAAGTGAAATATTTTCGTGAGAATACAAAAGGTAAGAGTTCAAATTCAGTAGCTAATAAACCGTGGCGTTTTGGTCAAGATAAATATCGTGAAGAAGATGCAATTGTTATGCCTGTAGTATCTTCTGAAAGTAGAGATTATATACCAGTCGCTTACATGGAGAAAGGTACAATTGCCACTTATGCTGTAAGTATTGTTTACAATGCTCCAATCTGGCTTATAGGGATAATTGGGTCGAGTATGCATAATATCTGGTTACGTGAAGTAGGTGGTAAATTAGAGACACGTTTGCGTTATTCAGCTGGACTGGTCTATAATACATTCCCAATTCCAGAACTTTCGGTTACTCGGAAAAATATACTTGAAGAAGCTGTTTTTGAAATGTTAGATGTTCGAGAAGAAGAAGGTGGAACCTTGGCTGATTTGTACGGTGGAGCCAATAAACCGATGAACGAACGTCTTCGTCAAGCACATGAAAAAATTGATGGTATCGTAGAACGTGCCTACCAGCAAAAGCCTTTTGAATCAGATGAAGAAAGGCTCAGTGTCTTATTGGACCTGTATAAAGAAATGACAGAAAAGGAAACGAAATGACCTCAAATATATTTGAAATTAATTACAATGGTACAGGTGCTAGTCAATCAAATAATGCACTTGGAATGCGTGAAATGCAGGAGCGGGTATATGCTAAGAGATCTTCTCAACACTTACTGATTAAGGCGCCTCCTGCCTCTGGTAAGTCGAGAGCTCTGATGTTTATTGCTCTTGATAAACTACATGCTCAAGGTCTGAAAAAAGCTATTATAGCAGTCCCAGAAAGATCTATCGGAAAATCGTTTCGTTCAACAAAATTGACAGATTATGGTTTTTACTGGGATTGGGAAGTTCTTTCCAAAAATAATTTGACTGAACAAGGAACCAGTAAAAGTAAGGTAAAACAGTTTGTAGACTTTATGCATTCAGAGTCACCTGATGATAGAGTTTTAATCTGTACGCATGCCACCTTGCGTTTTGCCTTTGAACAGCTGGCTGATAGTGATTTTAACAATGTTCTTTTAGCTATCGATGAATTTCATCATGTATCTCAAGATGATAATTCAGTTTTAGGGAATGCCTTGAGAAACATATTAGCCAATTCAACAGCCCATGTAGTGGCTATGACAGGGTCTTATTTCCGTGGAGATTCTGTCCCTATTTTGGCACCTGAAGATGAGCAAAAATTTGATAAGGTATCCTATACTTATTATGAACAGTTGGAGGGGTACAAATATCTGAAAAGTTTTGCCATGGGTTATAACTTTTATCGTGGTCGTTACACGGATGTTTTGCACGAAGTACTGGACACAAGCAAGAAAACCATTATTCATATTCCCAATGTAAACTCGGGTGAGTCAACTAAGGATAAGTATGATGAAGTTGACCGAATTTTAGACGAACTGGGGCAAGCTGTTCCAGATCCTAAGACTGGATTATGGTTAGTTACTGAGGAAACAGGTCGTGTATTGAAGGTTGCTGACCTTGTCACAGAAGAAGGGCGTGAAAAAGTACAGGATTATCTAAATAAGATGACCAGTTTAGATAATCTCGATATCATTATCGCACTTGGTATGGCTAAAGAAGGTTTTGACTGGCCTTATGCTGAGTATGCTTTAACGATTGGCTATCGTCAGTCGCTAACAGAAATTGTTCAGATTATAGGTCGAGTAACACGAGATAGTTCCAATAAATCGCATGCTCAATTTACCAATCTTATTTCCCAACCAGATGCTCAAGATGATGAAGTTTTCTTTGCTGTGAATAATGTTATGAAGGCTATTACAGCTAGTCTATTGATGGAGTCTGTTTTAGCACCAAATTTTAAGTTCAAACGAAAAGACCGAGATGACCAGAAATCTTCTGGTGCCGAAATGTTTGTGAAAGGCTTAAAAGAGCCGACTACTCAAAGAACAAAAGATATCATAGAAAATGACATGAATGACTTACGTGCTAGTATCTTACAAGAACCGCGTATCCAAACTGCGATTGCTTCAGGAACGGATGCAGAAGTCATTAATAAGCAGATGATTCCAGCCATCATTAAACAAATCTATCCTGACTTAAGTGGTGCTGAAGTTGAAGAAGTTCGTCAACAGTTTATTAGTCAATCGGTCGTTCAATCAGCTGAACGGAAAGAGGGAGTAGGGCAAACAGATTTCCTAAAAATGGCAGATAAATTTGTGAATATTGATGAGTTGTCTATTGATTTGATTGATCAGATCAATCCTTTCCAGAGAGCTTACGAAGTTATATCACGTGAAATTGATGCTCCGACTTTGCGTCTAATACAAGATTATATGGATGGTCAGAAGATGGAGTTTTCGGAAGAAGAACTGTTAATTCTTTATCCTCAAATTAAGCAATTTTTGAATGAAAATGGTCGTTATCCAGATAAATCAAGTAACGATACGTACGAACAGAGACTGGCTTATGCTTTGTTACAATTGTCTCAGATGAAGTTGAAGATGGAGAATGGTAATGATTGATTTCAAAAATTTAACTGACATTTTTAATGATTCTGATTTTGAACATTTAATAGCTCCTTTAAAACATAAGAAAAAAATAGTTACAGATCATGAAGTAGAGAAATTTTTAGAAATTATAGATTGGGTGAGAGAAAATAATGGGCAAGAGCCACAAAAGTCTAGAAACATTAAAGAACGCAGTTTATTTTCTCGATTGAATGGCATTAGAAAATCTCCTGATAGCATCCGAAAGTTAGAACCTTATGATGAATTTGGGCTACTAAAAATAGATATTGTTGAGTCCGAGACCCCTATTTCAAGTCCTGCTAGTTTAACAGATATTTTATCAGATGAATTGTTTGAGTCAGTAAATAGTGCTGAAAAATCTTTATTTGATGTCTCACGTTATAAACGAACGATTCAAGCGCGTGATAAAACACGAACACGTAAACGGATGGGAAATTTTGAAGATTATCAGGGATTATTTACTCGTGTTCATGATGAAATTAGTGAAGGTCGTCGTCAAGTCAGAAAGTCTGACGTGATAAAAGAAAAAGAAATTAAACCTGGTATGTTCTATGTGGATAATGGAGTAATGGTTTATGTTGTTTCTAAAGGAGAAGATTTCACTGATAAGAATGGCTATACTAATGCTGAACTTCATCTCGTATATGAAAATGGTACAGAAAATAAGAAGGCCTTACTCCGCTCCTTTGTATCTAATCTGCACGATAGAACGCGCCATGGACGAATGGTAACAGAATTGATAGAAGATGTGATGACTGGTATCAGTCCAAGCGAACGAATTACAACTGGATATATCTATGTGGTGAAATCCTTGAGTAGCAATCCTCAAATTGCTAACATCCGTAATCTCTATAAAATCGGTTTTACACAGGATCAAATTGAAAAACGGTTAGCAAATGCTGAAAGAGAAGGAACCTATCTTTATGCTCCTGTCCGTTTAGTAGCTAGTTTTGAGGTTCAGAATTTCAGCGCTCGAAAATTAGAAACGACTCTTCATCATTATTTTGCAGACAAGCAGTTAGATGTGGAATTAATAGCACCAAATGGAGAGAGCTTTGTCCCTAAAGAATGGTTTCTAGTATCGCTAGATGAGATCCAAAAAGTGATTGAAAAAATTGGCTTTGAAATTAGATTTAGATAAAGAAAGACACTATTTAGAAGACTATTTAATATTTAGAGAACACAAAATATTTTAGACTGATTAAACTAAAAGGAATAATAGAAAAATGAAAGAGCTGAAATTCTTGAAATATGCTACAATCGTATTTATGCTTTTTATCTTATTTTGGGTAAACTTTTGGGGATATATTTTAGGAACTCAAGGAAGCAAGGAAGAGATTAAAACAGTACAAACAGAAAGCTTAGGTCTGCAAGAAAGCAAGTTAAAAGCAAAAGAAGAAGATGCAGAAATTTTAGGCAAGTTTTGGAATGATAAAGGGCATTTTATTGTAGTGTATAACGGACTCACAAAAGTCCCAGAAATCCTTGAGGTTGGTTATTCTGAGTGGCAATATATGAGAATAGGGGAGAAGTATTAATTTTGCTAAATGATAAAGGTTAAATCTGGTAATTTTGTAAATTAGAAAACATAAGATATTTTAGACTGATTAAACTAAAAGGAATAATAGAAAAATGAAAGAGTTGAATTTCTTAAAATATGCTACAATTATATTTATGCTTTTTATCCTATTTTGGATGAATTTTGGGGGATATATTTTAGGAACTCAAGGGAATAATGAGCCTAAAACAGTACAAAAGGAAAGTACAGAACAAGTTAATAGAGTGGAAGATAGTAAACTGAAAGCAGACTTGAGAGATGCTGAAATTTTGGGTAAGTTTTGGAACAGTAAAGGTCACTTTATAGTAGTGTATAACGACACCAAAAAAGCCCCAGAAATCATTGAGGTTAATTATTCTGAGTGGCAACTTATGGATATAGGGGAACTGTACTAGAAATAAATTAAATATTACTACTTACATTTCAAAACTAGTAGGTGAATTTTTAAAATATCTTCTCTTCTAACTCACTACTATTGGTTAGAATCATTTCCAGTTGACGCAAGCTTAAAAAAACGTTATAATAAGAAAGTTGAGAAATGATTTTCAGTGGTCTTAGTCCAGAGAAATGGCGGTGCTGCGAGCCATCTAAGCTAGGAAGTCATGCTACTCAATCATACAATTGCATAAGAATAAGAGAATGACAAGTTCATTGAATGAAGGTGGTACCGCGGTTTTTCGCCCTTCGTGATATGAGCTTGTCTTTTGATTTTTGGAGGTGTTGATGAAAACATTTCTTGTCAAACAAAAGTTTCGTCTTGGAGGCGAACGCTTCGCTATCAAGGATGACAGAGGAGAGATCGCCTATCAGGTGGAGGGATCATTTTTTAAGATTCCCAAAACTTTTACCATCTATGATGCGACTGGTGAACAAGTCAGTCAGATCAGTAAAGAAATCTTGACCTTGCTTCCTCGTTTTGAGATTCAGCTTCAGGATGGCTCGAGTTTTGTCATTCGTAAGAAGTTGACCTTCTGGCGAGATAAGTATGAGTTTGATAATCTAGGTCTTCGTATCGAGGGCAATGTCTGGGATTTGGATTTCAAATTGCTGGATGATCGCGATCAGTTGATTGCTGAAATTAAGAAGGAACTCTTCCATCTGACCTCTACCTATACCGTAACGGTTCATGAGGACGCTTATGCAGACCTAGTCATTTCCCTCTGTGTCGCGATTGACTATGTGGAAATGCTGGAAAGCCAATCACATTAAACAAGTAAATAAGGAGACAATATGAAACAACTATCTAGTGCACAAGTACGCCAAATGTGGCTTGATTTCTGGGCGACCAAAGGTCACTCTGTAGAACCATCAGTGAGCTTGGTTCCTGTAAATGACCCAACTCTTTTGTGGATCAACTCTGGGGTAGCAACTCTTAAGAAATACTTTGACGGGACCATTATCCCTGAAAATCCACGTATTACCAATGCCCAAAAGGCTATCCGTACCAACGACATCGAAAACGTAGGGAAGACTGCACGTCACCATACCATGTTTGAAATGTTGGGGAACTTCTCTATCGGGGATTACTTCCGTGACGAAGCCATCACTTGGGCTTATGAGCTTTTGACAAGCCCTGAATGGTTTGATTTCCCAGCGGAAAAACTTTACATGACCTACTATCCAGATGATAAAGATTCATACAACCGCTGGATTGAAGTGGGAGTGGATCCAAGTCACTTGATTCCAATCGAGGACAACTTCTGGGAAATCGGTGCTGGGCCTTCTGGACCTGATACAGAGATTTTCTTTGACCGTGGAGAAGCTTTTGACCCAGAAAATATCGGTCTTCGTCTTCTTGCAGAAGATATTGAGAACGACCGCTATATCGAAATCTGGAACATCGTTTTGTCACAATTTAATGCAGACCCTGCTGTTCCTCGTAGCGAATACAAGGAATTGCCACACAAGAACATTGATACGGGCGCTGGTTTGGAGCGTTTGG
>CAJZGT010000029.1 GCA_916048145.1 uncultured Streptococcus sp. | reverse complement strand
ATCGAAGCTGCTGGATATGTTCCAGGTAAAGACGTATTTATCGGATTTGACTGTGCTTCATCAGAATTCTACGATAAAGAACGTAAAGTTTACGACTACACTAAATTTGAAGGTGAAGGCGCTGCTGTTCGTACATCTGCAGAACAAATCGACTACCTTGAAGAATTGGTTAACAAATACCCAATCATCACTATCGAAGATGGTATGGATGAAAACGACTGGGATGGTTGGAAAGCTCTTACTGAACGTCTTGGTAAGAAAGTACAACTTGTTGGTGATGACTTCTTCGTAACAAACACTGACTACCTTGCACGTGGTATCCAAGAAGGTGCTGCTAACTCAATCCTTATCAAAGTTAACCAAATCGGTACTCTTACTGAAACATTCGACGCTATCGAAATGGCTAAAGAAGCTGGTTACACTGCCGTTGTATCACACCGTTCAGGTGAAACTGAAGATTCAACAATCGCTGACATCGCAGTTGCAACTAACGCAGGACAAATCAAGACTGGTTCACTTTCACGTACAGACCGTATCGCTAAATACAACCAATTGCTTCGCATCGAAGATCAACTTGGTGAAGTAGCTGAATACCGTGGATTGAAATCATTCTACAACCTTAAAAAATAAAATAGTTCAGTGAACTATTTTATCCCGAACCTTGAAATTCAAAAGTTCGGCTGTTGATTTAACAACGTTTTAAGCCCCTCGGATTTGATCCGAAGGGCTTTTTTTCTATTCAGGGGGCAAAAAAGGGGCAGTGTTTATGGTATAATAGACAAAAATATTTGAATTAGAAAGAAATTATGTCTAAAGAAATTGATATTGAGTATTACCACCAGCTGGCCTTGCAAAAGCAGAAGGAACACCGTAAAGTCTTAGCCAATTTAAAGAAAAAACCACCAAAAAATCTAGATAAGCTGGCCCAGCAGATTCACGAAGAGGTCTTTGCGGAGATTGATTGTACGGCCTGTGCCAACTGTTGCAAGACATTGGGGCCTGACTTTAAAGAAGCGGATATTACACGAATCGCCAAGTACTTTAAGATGAAATTACCTGCTTTTGAAGCAGAGTTTTTGCAAGTAGATGAAGATGGTGATAAGGTTTTTAAATCCATGCCTTGTCCCTTTCTAGGAGGAGATAATCTCTGTTCCATCTATGAAGTTCGTCCAAAGGCCTGTCGAGAGTTCCCCCATACAGATCGCAAAAAGATCCATCAAATCAACCATTTGACGATTAAGAATACTTTGACCTGTCCAGCAGCCTATCTTTTTGTTGAGAAATTAAAGGATAAGTTATAGGGATTTATAATTTTAAATCTTGAACAAAGATTCTAGGGCGGAAGTATCTTGTATTTGCTAGAATATAGTTAGAATTGAACACGGCCTAAAAGCTATGCGAAAAAGACAGAATTTCCTAGGATCAGAAGCTCCAGCGTCAATTTTCCTATTTTCACTTTGCTTTTAACGGCCTTTGTATCTTATGGAGGTAAGAAAAAAAGAATATGATGCATCAATTCAATCAAACAATGGATTATTTGAAGCAGCAACTGACTGAAGAAGTGGATATGAAAAAATTTCAGCAGCTATCGGGCTATTCTTACCCTCTCTTTAGTAGGCTATTTTCTATCCTGGCAGATATGACATTAGCAGAATACTTGCGCAATCGCAGGCTATCGGAGGCTGTGATGGACTTGCGGGAAGGTTCTGAGAAGGTCGTTGATATAGCACTGAAATACGGCTATGACTCTGCGGATGCTTTTAGTGTGGCCTTTAAGAAATTCAATGGGGCAACTCCCTCAGAAGTTCGAAATGGAAAACCTTATCGGGTCTTTCCTAAGCTTCAATTATCCTTAAAAATTACAGGAGGAAAGAACATGGATATCAAGATTCAAAAGAAGCCTGCATTTTCCGTGGCAGGCGTCCGATTGGAAGCTATTGACAATAGCAAATGCCCGTCTGCTTGAGAGTATCTCTATGCTCATCACAGCTTTGAAAACCTAGAAAGTTTAGGTAGTGGCCAATACTTTGGCGTCTGCTCGGATATCAAAGAAGGCGAAATCATCAACTATATGGCTGCTTATGATGTGACGGATAAAACTAAAGCAGAAGAACTAGATCTGTCAATCAAAGATATACCAGCGGCTGAATATGCTATCGTCCCAGTCAAAGGTCCTATACCAGCTAGCATTCACAATGCTTGGAAATATGTTTTGGAGGTCTTTTTCCCAGAAACTGGTTATCGCCACTCAGGAGCGCCAGATTTTGAAGTCTATACTGAAGGAGACATGTCGTCACCAGACTATCAAATGGAACTCTGGATACCAGTGATCAGGGGCTAGATCATTTTCTGATTTTTTATAAAGATGCAAACAAACCTCTATAGAAGATTTCTTTTACAGAGGTTTTTCTTTATTTGAAAATAACTTATGAAAAAAAAGGATTACAATTTAATTTAAGTTTAAGTATAAAGAAATTCATGTCTATAAATCAAACATACCATAATTTTTGTTTGGATTTTATGGGGCATGCGAATAGTTTTCTCGGTATAATAGTCCCATAGAAGATAAGGAGGCAGGAATATGCAGATGTATTTTGGAGATGTGTCACTTTGCTATAGCTATTCCTTGGCAATGGCACTGGATAGCTATGGTTATGACTTTAAAGCAGACTTTTTAGAGGCAATTATGGTGATGGGAAATGGCGCTAGTATTGTAAAGGAAGATGAGGAGCACCCTCTAGTATTCTTTGATAATGGAATGCCAGACCTTTCCATCTCCCATTCCTTAAAAATACTAGGTTTTGACTATGAGGACTTCTATCTAAAAGAAGACGCGGAAGTAGATTTGGAAGAGATTAAAGGAAAGTTGGAAACCTTTCTGTCCAATGGACCTGTCGTACTGGGGCCTCTTGATATGGGCCATCTGACCTACAATCCCAATCACACAATCCTTTATGGTGTGGATCACTTTGTAACTGTGTATGCTCTTGATAGTCAGTATCTCTATTTGCATGATCCAGCTGGTTTTGCCTGTATGAAGGTTGCTTTTAATGACATCTCAGAAGCCTGGAAGGCTGAGGCTATTGACTATAAGCGTGGAGCTTATTCCATGTGGGGAAATTTTAGGAAGGACAAGAGTCCTAGTCAAACTCAAATCTATCAAGAAACGGCAAGGATTATGAGGGACAGATATCTGGATGGACAAAGTAATGTCTTGGAATGTTATGCAAAAGCAGTTGCTGAAAACGGCTTAAATACGGAGCAAAAGCAATTGCACCAGTATTTTAGCTTTAAACTTGCTGCTGTTCGAAATCTCTATCTCAGTAAATTCTTAAAGGACCATGATCCCGAAGGTGCAGGATTAAAAGAGAAATTAGCTACTTTATTTGGCCAAGCCCATCTTTCATGTTTAAAAGAAGATTACCAAGAACTAGCCCACTTGCTCTATCAGATAGCAGAAGTAGATGGTCGCTTTAGAGATTTATATGTAAACTAGTGACTATAAGCATAAAATAACTAGTCAGTAAAAGCAGTTTTTCGTAAAATGAAGAACTGCTTTTTGCTACTTGTGGTATAATAGAAAGTGAATATATTTTAGATTAATAGGATACAAATATGAATAAGCAACAATTAGCTGCAAAAATTTGGGAATCAGCCAATGAAATGCGTTCTAAAATAGAAGCCAACGAATATAAAGATTATATTCTAGGATTTATGTTTTACAAGTTTTTATCAGATAAAGAAGAACAATTCCTTTCTCAAGAAGGATACGGTGACGATCTATCTGATTTGTCAGAGTCTGATGAAGAAACTGTAAAATATATACAAGAAAAAATTGGTTATTTTATCTGTTATGATAATCTCTTTTCTACTTGGATTAAAAAAGGGGTTGATTTCGATGTATCGAATGTTCGAGATGCCTTATCAGCATTTAATCGATTAATTGGTAAAGGGCATAAACATGTTTTTGATGGTGTCTTTGATACTCTCCAAACTGGCCTAAGTAAGCTTGGAGAATCATCTGCTTCTCAGACAAAAGCTATTAGCAGACTTCTCACATTAATTAAGTCAATTCCTATGGAAGGGAGAAGAGACTATGATGTTTTGGGCTTCATTTACGAATATCTGATTAGTATGTTTGCAGCAAATGCTGGTAAAAAGGCAGGGGAGTTTTATACCCCTCACGAAGTATCTGTACTAATCTCTGAAATTGTGGCCCATCATCTCTATGATAAAGATGAAATTAAAATTTATGATCCAACTAGTGGATCAGGCTCTTTGCTCATCAACATCGGGCAATCGGCTTCAAAATTTATCCAAGGGGAAAATAAAATCCAATATTATGCCCAAGAATTAAAGAGCAACACCTACAATCTGACACGTATGAATTTGATTATGCGAGGGATTTTGCCATCCAATATTATCACTCGAAACGGGGATACCTTGGAGGATGACTGGCCTTATTTTAATGAAAACGATCCTGTTAATACTTATAATCCACTCTACGTTGATGCTGTTGTTTCAAATCCACCTTATTCGCAGAAATGGGATTCTGAACATAAAGAAGATGATCCCCGCTACTTTGGTTTTGGTTTAGCTCCTCGAACCAAAGCAGATTATGCATTTTTGCTTCATGATTTATACCATTTAAAACCGGATGGCATTATGGCTATTGTTCTTCCTCATGGCGTTCTTTTTCGAGGGGGCGAAGAAAGAAAAATTCGTATGAATTTAATCGAAAAAAATAAGATTGATGCAATTATTGGTTTGCCTTCAAATATCTTTTTTGGTACAGGGATTCCTACGATTATTATGGTGCTAAAACAGCATAGAGATAGAGATGATATCTTGATTGTAGATGCCTCTAAAGGCTTTGTAAAAGTTGGGAAAAACAACCAACTTCGTGCTTCTGACATTAAGAAGATTGTTGATATTGTAAATAATCGTGAAACGATAGAGGGATATTCTCGTCTGGTATCAAAAGAAGAGCTTCGCCAGCAAGACTATAACCTTAACATCCCACGTTATGTTGATTCATCTGAACCTCAGGAATCTTGGGATATTTATGCTTCTATGTATGGAGGAATTCCTAAATCAGAGCTGGCCAAATTAGATCCTTTTTGGTGCGCTTTCCCCAGTTTATTTTCTGACCTTTTTGAAGACGATGGATCTCCTTATGTCGAGTTTAAAAGTCCAGACTTAAAACAAGTGATTTTAAATAATAAGGATATAAAAAAATTCTTATCCGATTATCATCAGAGCTTTGAATCATTTTCTGCATACCTATATGATTATTTGGTAGTTCGGGCTTTATCTGTTTCTTTACCCCAGGCCGAGTCTGTGATTAGTCAGCAGCTATTCAAGAATTTATATGACTATCCCATAGTTGATCCTTACACTGCCTATCAACTTTTAGACGATGGATGGCAGGAAATTTCTCAGGATTTGGAGATGATTCAGACTGAAGGATTTCAAACTGTTAAGCGCGTGGATCCAAATATTATCATAAAGAAAAAGAAGGGAAAAGAACCAGAAGAAAAACTGGAAGGCTGGATAGGTCGAATACTACCTTTTGAGTTGGTTCAGGAAGTACACCTTACAGAAGAATTGGAGCAGATAAAAGCGCAAAAAGCTAGGTTGCAGGATATTAAGGATACATATGTTCAATTGATTGATAATCTTTCTGAAGAAGAAAAAGAACTTCAGATTTTAAATGACGAGCAAGATGGTTTTATCACTAAGGAAGTCAATCTGTTGCTGGAGGATATTTATGCCGAAGTGGATAGCTTGGAGATTTCGGCTCTAAGAACTTATCTCGATCTGTTAGATAGGAAAGCTAAGAAGGCAGAAAAAATAGATTTTATAGCTGCTCACCCTGAAGTATCCTGGTCATCAATGGAGACATTAAAAGACAAAACTTACGGAGTAGTTAGTGTGAGAAGCTATATCCAGTGGTTGCAATGTCAAACAGTTTTTGAGGAAGGAAGCTTTGAGGCTACTTTACAGAATGTTATTAAACTTCAAGACGAAGAAAAGCAACTAGCTGCTATAGTTAAGAAAGCAGAGAAAGAGCTTCATTTGAAAACGAAGCAAGTTATTGAAAACTTGTCAGATGAGGAGGCAAATGAACTGCTTGAGAAGAAATGGATTGTTCCGGTCGTTGATCAGCTGAATCAATTACCAGATGTCTTATTTACTCAGCTGATAAAACATGTCACAGGAGTAGCGGATAAATACTCAGAAACTTTTGAAGATGTCAGCAAAGAGCTAGTAGCTGTAGAGCAAAGTCTCTCTGATATGATTGACCAGTTGGATGGGCCAGAATTCGATATGAAAGGATTGCGGGAGTTTCAAAACCTCCTAAATAGAAAATAAGATGACAGAAGAAAGAAAAGCACCAGCTATTCGTTTCAAAGAATTTTCAGGTCAAAATGCGGAAGCTTGGGAACAGCGGAAGTTGGGGGAGGTAGCTGACATTACTATGGGACAGTCTCCTAAGAGTGAAAATTATACCGATAATCCTTCTAATTATATTCTTGTTCAAGGTAATGCAGATATGAAAGATGGTAAAGTTTTTCCGAGGGTATGGACGACTCAAGTTACAAAACAAGGAAGAGTGGGAGACTTGATTTTAAGCGTCCGAGCACCTGTTGGTGATATAGGAAAAACTGACTATAATGTTGTTTTAGGTCGTGGTGTTGCTGCTATTAGGGGGAACGAATTTATCTTTCAGACACTTTCTAAAATGAAACAAAATGGGTACTGGAATAAGTTAAGTACAGGTTCCACTTTTGAAAGTATTAACTCAAATGATATAAAATCTGCAACGATTCTTATTCCCTCTTCCCCCGAACAAAAGGCCATCGGTTCCTTCTTCCAAGAGTTGAATCAGCTCATTACCCTTCAACAGCGTAAGCTAGAAAAAAGCCGTCGAATCAAAATAGCCATGCTACAAAAGATGTTTCCAGAAAATGAACAGACTGTTCCGGCTATTCGTTTTAAAGAATTTTCAGGTCAAAATGCGAAAGTTTGGGAACTGCGGAAGTTGGAGGAGTGCACAGAAATATCTGCTGGTGGAGATATTGATAAATCTAAATTATTGAATAATGGGAAATATCCGGTGATTGCCAATGCTCTTACAGATGATGGAATTATTGGGTATTATAATGATAGCTATAGAATAGAGGCTCCTGCAGTTACAGTAACTGGCAGAGGTAATGTTGGAGTAGCAAAAGCTCGTAACGTAAATTTTACTCCTGTTGTGCGTCTTCTATCATTAAGATCAGATTATGATGTTATTTTTTTAGAGAATGCTATAAATACCAAAAATATTGTAATTGAATCAACGGGAGTTCCCCAGTTAACCGTCCCCCAGTTAGGAAGTTATAAAATTTTCCTTCCTTCTCTTCCCGAACAAAGAGCCATCGGTTCCTTCTTCCAAGAGTTGGATCAGCTCATTATCCTTCAACAGCGTAGACTAGACAAACTGCAGAATATGAAGAAAGCTTTACTTGAACAAATGATGATGTAAAGGAGTTACAGATGACCGTTTTTAGCAAAGAAGCTGATTTTGAACAGGCCTTGATAGAGGTACTTTTTACAAAGGGTTGGGAAAAAGAAATCCTCTACTATCCAACTGAGCAGGATCTGATTGAGAATTGGGCCAAGATTCTCTTTGATAACAACCGTGAACGCGACCGTCTCAATGACCAGCCTTTAACAGACGGTGAAATGGCTCAAATTTTGGAGCAGATTGAAAATCTCCGAACACCACTAAAGCTGAACGGTTTCATCAACGGAGGTTCTGTCTCAGTCAAAAGAGACAATCCAGCAGATCCTGAGCATTTCGGAAAAGAGATTAGTCTCAAAATCTATAACCGTAAGGAGATTGCTGCAGGTTCAAGTCGCTATCAGATTGCAAGACAACCTCAATTTCCAACAAAATCTCCCATTCTCCATGATAGACGAGGCGATTTGATGCTTTTGATTAATGGAATGCCAGTATTTCACTTGGAGCTAAAACGCAATGGTGTTCCAGTAAGTCAGGCCACAGCACAAATCGAAAAGTATGCCAGAGAGGGCATTTTCACAGGGCTCTTCTCTTTGGTTCAAATCTTTGTGGCCATGGAGCCTAATGAAACTGTCTACTTTGCCAATCCAGGGCCGGATGGACGTTTTAATCCAGATTATTATTTCCATTGGGAAGATTTTAATAATGAGTTAATCAACAACTGGAAAGATATTGCTGTTTATCTTTTGTCAATTCCGATGGCGCATCAGCTAATCGGTTATTACACTATAGCTGACCAGTCGGATGGAATTTTAAAAGTTTTACGTAGCTACCAATACTATGCAGTTGCAGCAATTTCTGACCGGGTAGCTAAAAATAAGTGGGCTGATCGCAATCAGCTTGGTGGTTTTATTTGGCATACAACAGGATCTGGCAAGACCATGACTAGTTTTAAAGCTGCCCAGCTAATTGCTAACTCAAAAGATGCAGATAAAGTAATATTTTTATTGGATAGAATTGAACTAGGAACTCAGTCTATAAAAGAATATCGAGGTTTTGCAGAGGAGAGAGAATCAGTTCAAGAAACAAAAAATACAACTATGCTTAGGACTCGCTTGAAAAGTAAGTCTCCCGAAAATACTTTGATTGTTACCTCTATTCAAAAGATGAGTAATATCAAAGAGGAGGATGGGATGACCGATGCAGAGCTGGAAGAGATGAGAAAAAATAGGATTGTGTTTATCATCGATGAGGCTCATCGCTCTACTTTTGGCGAGATGATGATTACCATTAAAGAGACCTTTCCTCAAGCTCTGTTCTTCGGTTTTACTGGTACGCCTATTAAAAAGGAAAATGAGCGAAAAAAGAATACAACAACTTCGATTTTTGGTCAAGAATTACATCATTACACTATCGCGGATGGAATTCGCGATAAAAATGTTTTAGGATTTGATCCTTATAAAGTCTTAATCTATAAGGATCGTGAAATCAGAGAAAAAGTAGCCCTAAATCAGTCGAAAGCTTCTAGTGTAGAAGAAGCAGTTAGTAAGCTGGAAAAGAGTAAAGTCTACTATCACTTTATGGATGGTTCAAAAGTCAAGATGGCAGGCTTTATGAATAGAAAAGGGAAATACATCAAAGGAATTGAAGACTACATACCAAAAAATCAATATCTAACACCTGACTATCAGAAAGCTGTTGTGAAGGACATCTGTGATAACTGGTTAACCTTGAGTCGTAATGGAAAATTCCATGCTATTTTTGCGACTAGCAGTATCCAAGAAGCTATTTCTTATTATCGGTTGCTGAAAGCAATAAAGCCTGAGTTAAGAGTAACAGCGTTATTTGATCCAAATGTTGATAATAATGACGGCTTTGATTTTAAAGAAGATGCTCTTGTAGAGATTCTAACTGATTATGAGAAACAATATGGTCAGCTTTACACTTTGGCATCTCATGATCGTTTCAAAAAGGATGTTTCTAATCGTTTGGCGCACAAACACCAGCATAAATGGATTGAAAGAGAGCCAGAAAAGCAATTAGACTTACTTATCGTTGTAAATCAAATGTTAACAGGATTTGATTCTAAATGGGTTAATACTCTTTATGTAGACCAATTGATGAAGGATGAACTGATTATCCAAGCCTTTTCTCGAACCAATAGGATTTTTGGAGAGGACAAACCATTTGGTACCATCCGCTATTATCGTAAACCTCACACTATGGAACGGAATATTGAAGATGCAGTTCAGCTTTATTCAGGCGACAGTCCTGTAGAGCTTTTTGTCAATAAGTTAGATCAGAATTTAGTCATGCTAAATGCTCGTTTTTATCAAATTCGGGACATTTTTGAAAGTTCTGGTGTAGAAAATTTTGAGAAACTTCCTGCTGAGAGAAGTGAAAAAGCAAAATTTGCTAAACTATTTAATTCGTTTAACGATTATCTTGAATCGGCTCGGATTCAAGGCTTTAAATGGTCTAAACTACACTACGAAATTTCTAAAGGTGCTGGAAAGAAAAAGTCAGTTGTGGATGTAGTATGTGATGAGACGACGTATAACATTTTAGTTATTCGCTATAAGGAACTGATGAGTAATGGTGGTGGAGGCAAAGGTCCAGGTGATGTACCATTTGATTTGTCAACCTCTATAATTGAAATAGATACTGGAATGATTGATGCTGATTATATGAATTCTCGTTTCCAAAAGTATATTAAAGCTCTAGGAACGGAGGAATCTGAAAGTCTTTTGAATGAACTACACAAAACCTTTGCAACCCTGACACAAGAAGAGCAAAAAATTGCAAATTTAATCTTACACGATATTCAAAATGGGGAGATAGAGGTAGACAGTACACTGACACTTCGTGACTACATTAATGACTATCAGGTTCAAATTCATTATGATCGAATTAAACGTTTGAGTGATGTCTTTGGTCTTGATGAAGAACTGTTAAGACAAATGATGTCTATGAAGTTAACTGAAACAACATTAAATGAATTTGGTCGCTTTGATTCTTTAAAAAATTCTATTGATAAACAGAAGGCTAAGTCGTATTTTGAAAATATAACTGGAGAGACACTGATACCGTTTAAGGTAAATGTAAAAACATCAGATTTACTCAAGCGATTCATTCTTGAAGGTGGTTTTGAAGTCTGAATAATTTGCTTTCATCCTGATATTCTTAGTTCAAATATTTTATTATCGTGAATATCAATTTATTTTAGAAAGGAAAACTCTCAAATTGTCCTACAAATTTCTACTTTTCGATCTCGACCACACTCTTCTTGATTTTGATGCTGCTGAGGATGTGGCTTTGACCCAACTTCTAAAAGAAGAAGGGGTTGCAGATATTCAGGCCTATAAAGACTATTACGTTCCTATGAACAAGGCTCTCTGGAAGGACTTGGAGCAAAAGAAAATCAGTAAACAAGAGCTGGTTAACACGCGCTTTTCTCGTTTATTTTCTCATTTTGGACAGGAAAAAGATGGTAGTTTTCTAGCCCAGCGTTACCAATTTTACCTCGCACAACAGGGACAAACGATTTCAGGCGCTCATGAACTTTTGGACAGTCTCATCGGTCGTGATTATGACTTGTATGCTGCGACAAATGGCATTACTGCTATCCAGACAGGGCGTTTGGCTCAATCGGGTCTAGCGCCTTATTTCAATCAAGTCTTTATCTCTGAACAGCTGCAAACACAAAAGCCCGATGCTCTCTTTTATGAAAAGATTGGTCAAGAGATTGCTGGCTTTAGCAAAGAAAAGACGCTGATGATTGGAGATTCTCTAACCGCCGACATTCAAGGCGGCAATAATGCGGGGATTGACACGATCTGGTACAACCCTCATCACCTCGAAAATTATACACAGGCCCAGCCGACTTATGAAGTCCATTCTTACCAATACTTGTTGGATTATTTAGATAAACTGTAAAAAGTGGTTTAGATAACCACTTTTTGCTATAATAGAGGCAGTAAAAATGAAGGAGTCGGCTATGGAACACTCGTCTTGGCATGATTTGATTAAGGAGCAATTACCTGAAGGTTATTTCGGTAAAATCAATCAGTTTATGGAGCAGGTCTATGCTCAGGGGACTGTTTATCCGCCCAAGGAAAAGGTTTTTCAAGCTCTCTTGACCACACCCCTAGAAGACGTTAAGGTGGTGATTCTAGGGCAAGATCCCTATCACGGGCCAGGTCAAGCGCAGGGCTTGAGTTTTTCTGTACCTGACTCTATCCCAGCTCCGCCATCTCTGCAAAATATCTTGAAAGAATTGTCAGATGATATCGGGGTTAAGAAATCTCATGATTTGACGGCTTGGGCTGAGCAAGGAGTCTTGCTTCTTAATGCTTGTTTGACGGTTCCTGCTGGACAGGCCAATGGTCATGCTGGTCAAATATGGGAACCTTTTACTGATGCTGTGATTCAGGTGGTCAATCATCTAGATAGACCAGTCGTTTTTGTACTCTGGGGAGCTTATGCACG
>CAJZGT010000028.1 GCA_916048145.1 uncultured Streptococcus sp. | reverse complement strand
GGAGCTCGTCCTACATGGACTGCTCCTGCTACTCAACAAAGTTCTACACCCGCTCCTGCGAGTCAGGCTCCAGAGACCTCAACCTCTCAGTCAAGTGTAACGACACCAAACGCAAACGCAAATCCAAATGCAAATGCAAATACAGCTACTCCCAATGCTGGAACCAATGAGAATACGGTAACACAACAACCAAGTACCAATCAAGGTCAGCCTAACCAAAATCCTCAGCCAGCTCAACAATAAATTACTAACCACCCAAAAAAAATGTACTGACCCCAAAAAGTTAGATTTTTTCTGTCTAACTTTTGGGGTGCAGTTCAAAATTGGGTGGTTTTTCAATCTTTTCTTTGTTAAATCAATAATTAGAACAGAAAAACCTGAGAATGCCAATTTTACTTCTCAGGTTTTTTTGTTCTATAAACTCCACTGGTTTAGAATACTATTAAGAAAGAGTTTAATTGTCATACACAACTAATCTTTTTTACTTTTTGCTACAAAGATAGCAGATAGAGCTAGTCCAACACTTGCCAAGAAAATAGCTGTTTCTGACTGTTTTTCACCAGTTTCTGGCAATCTCTTGTCTTCCTTGGCAACTTGAACTGGTGTTTCTGGAGTCTGAGCTTTTTCTAACGAACTTAGTTTAAACTCTGGTTTTTCTACTGTCGGTGCTAGTTGGTCACCTACGGTTGATAATTGACCTGTGTACTCTGGAAGCTCATGTTTCAAGGCCATAACAGAGTTGACTCCACCTTGGAACTCTGGTTTTTCTACTGTCGGTGCTGGTTGGTCACCTACGGTTGACAATGGGCCTGTGTACTCTGGAAGCTCATGTTTCAAGGCCATAACGGAGTTGACTCCACCCTTGAACTCTGCTTTCTCTACTGTTGGAGTTGGTTGGTCGCCTACGGTTGATACCTGACCTGTGTACTCTGGTAATTCATGTTTCAAGGCCATAACAGAGTTGACTCCACCTTGGAACTCTGGTTTTTCTACTGTCGGTGCAACTTGATCGCCTACTGTTGCTACTGGGCCTGTATAAGCTGGTAGCTCATTGACCAAAGCTTCAACTGCATTGACTCCACCCTTGAACTCTGGTTGCTCTACTGTTGGAGCGGCTTGATCGCCTACTGTTGCTACTAGGCCTGTGTAGGCTGGAAGCTCATGTACCAAGACTTCAACTGCATTCACACCACCTGTAAATTCAGGTACCTCAAGCACTGGTGCTGGTTCTTCACCCTTGCTTGATTGAACAGGTTCTTCTGTCAATTCTTGATAGAAGCTCGCCAATTCATAAAACTCAGCCTTGCCACCTTCCCATACCAATTTAACATCTAGAAGAGAACCACCATTTCGAATAGCAAAGGTTTGGAGACTAGATGTAATGGCACCAAGATCTGTCCAACTTTCTTGACCATCCTTGAGTGTTCTCGCTTGAACTCGTGCTTTCACTCCTTCAGGAAGGCTTGAAACAAGGCGTAGATGGTTGGCATTGGTTGGTTCTGACAAGTGGTAAACCAATTCACCCTTATCATTTTCCGCCTTGTAGCTAGTCAAGACTTTTCCGTCTACGAGATTAGTATAGAAGTTGCCTCGGCTTTCACCACCGTTTCCTTCTACAGTTGGATCATTGATTGGTTTGACAAATTCGCCATCATTGATCACCAATTCTGTAAATCCTACAAAACGAGCATCATAGTCAGCTGTATAGAGGACACGAAGATAGTTTGCTTTGACTGGTGTCGTCAATTCACCCTCGATATAGCGATTTCCTGGCATCTTAGAATCATGTGTCCAACCATCTGTCAATGAATCATCGTGTGTACTATTGGCTACACCATCTCCCACTGTCACAACATCCGTCCAAGTTTTACCGTCTTGGCTGACTTGGATTTTACCATCACGAAGATAGTTTTGAGTTCCGTCTTGGATGTAAGCTCTGATCTTCTTGATAGTGCGTTCGCTACCAAGTTTCAAGGTTACATGGCCATCTTTATGGGCATAGTCTGAAAACTCAACGAAGTTGTTGTAGACACCATCAAACAATTGATCTAGGTTATTAATCTTACGAACATCATTTCTTCCGTATGTTGGATGAATGCCCATAGTTGTAGATTCTAGTTTGGTTGGTTGCACTTCTTTAGTCGTTACAAGGAGAGAAGTTGATGGCAGGTCTTGTTCTTGATCTGTTTTATTCACAAGACGAACGTAACGTACCAAGTGTGTTGCAACAGTTCTGTCTGTCAACTGGCTAGCTGGTGTCCATTCTTGAGCATTTGCAGAGTACTCTAAACTTAGGGCTGGGTTGGCCTGGCCTTGGAGCTGGATGCTCTTGACTTGATGGATACGATCAAGCTTCATACCTAGATAGCTATTTGCAGGAAGTTTGGTTCCAGCTGGAATTTGAAGCTCGTAACTACCCAAGCTATCCACTACTGGTGTTTCCTTCAAGGCATCCACGTTGGTGTCTGTTAAATCGCTATTTCCAGAACGTGTCTCAACAGAGAAGTCTTGGATACGCCACCAAATGTCACTTGCCTTGGTATTTCGCACTCGGATGTAACGAGCATTGATAGCTCTAGTCACTTCCTTAGTTTGTTCTCCTGCCAAACGATCTAATTCTTGCCATGCAATTCCATCTGTAGAGTACTCAAGTACACCTGTGGCAAGTTTATCATCAGTTCCTTGGCGAAGACGAACTTTAGTCACTGACTTAACTTCACCTAGGTCAAGTTGTGCCCAGGCATCTACTGGGGTCGTATTGCTGCCGTCAGCATTTGCCATCATGGCTTCTGTATTGTCCTTGCCATCAGTGATTTGACGGGCTGAGGTATTTAGCTTGTAAACTAAGTTTGAGCTAAGACTAACTGTCGTCGCTTGTTGGCCACGTGCTTTTTCAACTGGACGGTTGACTGCAATTTCCTGAACCGCAAACCAGGTATTTTCACGATCTTCTGTCGCAACCATACGAACTGCCTTAGCCTTAATATGGAGATTCTCAAATTTAAGAAGAGATTCATTTCCGACATAGCTTGGCTCTTTCAAGGTTACCCAGTTATCATTTTCATCCAAATACTGCACTTCAGCCTTACTAAAGGTATCACGTGGATTTGCCTGAGTTCCCATAGCAAAGGTCAAGGTTTGGATATCTACCGGTTTGTTGAATTTCATACCGATATAATCACCTGTCTTGATACTACTTGGTGATTTAATCAAGGCATGAGTTGCCAAGTCACCATCCGTTACTTCTGCCAAACCACCTTCTACACCTGTTCGATTGGTAATAAAGGTGCTGATGATTTTGTCAGGGTGCAAGACTTTTTGAACTTCAGACGCTAGAACTTCTTTCAAAGATAGGATAAATGGACGGATATGTTGAACACCCAATTCAGCCTTTTCAAGATGGTCTACATAATGGAAGGTATGAGTTTGAGACTGTTCGTACAATTTCAAACCTTTATAGTAGCTATCCCAAAGTTTGGCTGCATCATTTGTAGTCATAGCCTCTGTTCCTGTTAGGAAGGCATCAAGGGCATTCATTTGGTCGATTGCATTATCCAACCAATAGTGGATTTGTGCAACCATTTTTTGATCACCTGATGCTTTATAAAGTTCAGCTGCTTCTTTAATCTTGGCAAATTCTGCACGCAAGGCTACACGCTCTGCAGTTACATCCTGACCCGCTTTGAGCTTAGTCATGAAGTCTGTCAATTTTGGAGCTAATTCAACTGATTCTTCTAGTTTAACGACACGACCGTCCATGTTTTGGTTGATCATGTGCTTACCGAGTTCGCGGAAGGCTGCTGATACCTTGCTATCTTCAAAATGACCATTTTCAACAAAGTTGAAGGCAATGTCATTGAGTTTCTTAGCTTCTTCTTCTGATTTCCACTGTTTCCATGTATATTGAGCTCCAGCAAAGAGGGCAATCTTAGATGGTTCAGATTGTTGCATTGGATTCAACATGATACCAGACAGCAAGCTTGGATCTACATTTGGATGAAGGAATTTTTCACCACCACCTAGAATCAAGTGTTGTTTAGAGTTATCTGTAACTGGCCAGTTCACCCAAAGTGATACTGGACGATAAGTTTTACCACCTGCAGTTAGATTGTTCTTGAGAGTTGATAAGAAACCTTCAGAAACTTCACCCCAAATCTTACCACCCGTCAAAGTCATAGAGGTTGAACTTGGAAGATTTTCATTTAGAGATTTCAACTCTGCTTCACGCCCATTACCCCAATACTGACCAGGTACAAAGATCATTTCTTTGCGCAGACCGCTATAAGTTCCTTGCATTTCTGTCAACCAGTTGGTCATATCCTGCATCAAGCGGTTGTAGCTATTGTAGCCTCCAACTGGGCTTGGTGCATCATCGGCTAGAATACCAAATTCACGGACACCCACTTTCATCAACTGGGTAAATTTAGCCTTGATGGTTGCCAAATCTTCTTGGTAATGCGCTTCATTACCAAAGCGGATACGGTTGTTCATGAATGGATGGATAGTCCATACATAGCGAGTTTTACTTTGATTTCCGACGCGAGCAAGTTCACGAATTTCAGCTAGTTTTTCTTCTGGGTAAAGTTCACGCCATTTCTTGTTGTGGTATGGATCATCTTTTGGTGCGAAGAAGTATTGGGTCAATTTCAAATCGCCACCAAAACGCATGAGTTCAGCACGATCTGCATTAGACCATGGATTTCCATAGTAACCTTCGATGAAACCACGGTTCTTGATTTCAGCGTAATCTTCCACTGTCACATTGCGAAGAACTGGAACTTGACTTTCCTTGAGCATGTGTTTCAAGGTTGTCAAACCATAGAAGACCGCATCTGTGTCTTTTCCGACGATGGAAATTGAGTTGTCCTTGATGGTCAGAGCATAAGCATCAATTTTGTCAAAGAGACCCGCTGAAACATTAGACAAGTTTTGTTCTGCTTGTGTTCCTCGTCCATGTACTCCAAGATAGATATTCGTTGCGCCAGCAACTGCTGATTTACTAGTAGTGTAGGATACTTGATTGTCCTGCAAGACACTCTTCAAGCGATTACGAGTATAGACATCGAGTTGATCTCCCATTACCAGATTGACCTGCTTACGAAGAGCTGTTACTCCTTCTCCATAAGTCACTTTTTGTGGAGTTGGAAAGACCTTGTACTCTTTCTTGAGATAATCTGCGCTCTTGCTGGCAGCCGCAATGCTATCTTCGCTAGCTGGTTTGCTTGCAGTAAATTGATCCGGTAGTTCAACTGTTCCATCACCTGTTTGCTCTACCTTTGGAGTTTCAGGTGTAGATGGTTGTGCTGGTGTTTCTTGTCCCTCTTTGATAGGTTTCAATAGATGAACTTCAGCTGCACTTGCAAAGCCCCCAACACCTGCTAGAACTTTCAACTCAACCTTGTTAGTCTGAACAGGAGCAAAGTTGACTGTTTTTTCTTGGGTATTGTTGTCCCAGTTTCCTTCTGAAACCTTGACCATTTGGCCATCTTTTTGTGCATAGATCTCGTAGCGAGTCACGACTCCATTTCCACCACCTGGACGTGGGAGATAAGTCAAACCATTGACTTTTTCTGCTTCTTTCAAAGTCATAGAAAGAGTGTACGGAGCAGTATCACCAGTCCATTTAGTATGCCAGAAGGTGTTTGGATCATTGTCAAAGGCTTTTTCAACAGTGCCTTCAGTCGCTGTTCCTGGTGTTTCTTGACTAGTTGCAGAAACTGTGAAATGATCTGTTGGAATCAAACGAGGATTTACAAATGGTTTATCTGACAACTCTGCACTATGTAAGATTCCTTTGAAACCACCGATACTTTCAAGCGGTAGAACCAAGCTATTGTGGGCAAAGCGAGGGTGAGCTGGATTTGCGATACGTTCAATCTTCTCACCATCCACATAGAATTCCGTTGATTGTGGTTTAGTCACAATAGAGATTTTATAACGTTTGTTCTTTTCAAGTTTTTTCTTGAACTGGATATGGAACTGTTCAAATTGATAAGCAAGATAGCCGTCTTTATCAGCTAGATAGATACGGTTATCTCCACTTGTTGAGAAGGTTTGTTCACCGTCTCCAGTGACAGTTACATCAAACTTCAAGACATGACTTGGACCGACGTCACCTGCCAGGCCTTCGATACTGCTATCTTTCTCAAAAGCCAATCCCTGATCGCTTGTCTTCACCTTCTTACTTGCATAATTCTTCACAGTTTCAGGATTGATAGTAAACAAATCACTTTGATTAATCGCTCTGTCAGGATTTGACTGTGGCGCATAAGGGCTCGCTGGTAGGATACGTTCTGCAAATGTCGCTGCCGCACGGTCAGATCCCCAAGTGCGTTCTGCAGTTGTTTGCATGCTCTTGAAGAAGCGTTTAAAGATATCATAAGATGTCAAACCTGTCTCATGAAGGTCGATATTGTCATTCCAAACTGCGTGGCCACCACCAATTATATTTGGATTTGATGCTTCTAGAAGTGGACCATGACCTGTTCGGAAATCGTTTGGTGTCCAACCATTATATTGAGTTTCATAGTTAGCATAATCACCATAAGCAGCTTGACGATTATCTCCATTCGGAACGCTATATGTTGGGATATCTGTGATATTAATAATCTTAGCTCCCTGAGCAATAGCTTCTTTTGGTTGCTGCCAGCCAATACTCCAGATATCAACTTCTACATCTTTCCAATCAACAGCTGTTTTACCTCGTTTCGCACTGAGCGATCCCCAAATACGAGGTGTATAGCCTTTCCCTTTAATGTATTTAATAAGGTCATTGACATAACGACGATAGCTTTCTCTACTTCCGTAGTATTCATCCGTTCCGATATGAACAGTAGATACCCCATGAAGTGGTGCATCTGGACCATCAAGAAGTTTGTCATAAACTGATTTGACAAAAGTCAGCGTTTCATCGTATTTATTATCTAGATCGAGCATAGCTACGCGCTCTACGTTATGTTTACCTCTGTAATCGCTCAGGCTACCTTGATACATGAGGTCAGGGCGAACTTTGACAAATGACAGAGCATGACCTGGTGTGTCAATTTCTGGAACTAGATTGATATGCAAGGCCTTAGCAAGTTTAATCAGATTTTGCATCTCTTCTTTAGTATAGTGCTCATCTGATGTTAATTTTTGACCATTCTTACCGACAATATCTGTCTCTACACGGAAACCTGTCTTAGCATGTTCTAGAACATACTTAAGCTCTTCTTCTTGTGTTAGGTTCTTACCTGCCAAGTGTTCCTTTAGGAAGATATAGTTATCGTTGAGGTGCAACTGCAAGTCGTTCATCTTGTAGTAAGCCATGTTGAGCATGATGTCTACAAGGGTATCATAAGGAATAAATTTACGACCTGTATCTAGCATAAAGCCACGGTGACTAAAGCTTGGGAAATCACGAATTTCTCCATTTTGGAGATTGCTTTCCCCCATTTGAAGAAGAGTACGAGTAGCATAGAAGGCCCCTGTGTTCGTTGCAGCTTCGATAGTAATGACACCATCTTGGATAGTGAGGCCATAGCCTTCCTTACCATAACCCTTATTTTCAACTTTTTTAAATTCAATTCGTTTTTGAGCCTGCTTGTCACCTGTCGCAAGTTCCAATCCACGGCTTGCAAGGTCTGACTGGTAGAAGGTTGCAGCCTGATCAAAGCCTGAATCTCCTGTCGCAAGAACTGTATCTGAAGTGATAGAAGATTGACCTTCTTTTCCATACCATTGTTGAACAGCTGGTGCTACTTTTGGTTTGACACCTACACCTTCGTCCTGATGTAGCCCCTTGATGACTACTTCAAATTCTTTAGTAAAGGTATGTGAATCTTTAATTTGCTCTACCATAACCTTAACGCGTTGATCAGTCAAAGGTTTATAAATATGATTTTGAAGGTCAATCACACCTTGTTTGTTGCTACCGATAAGACTGACTTTTCCTGGTAGAGTTGGCAAGACAAGAGACTGTCCATCTTTAGCTACAGTCAATTCTGTAACCTGACGGATATCCGTTACCTTACTTGTATCAGGAATATTCGAATAAGCTCGAATTTCTTGAATACCAACGTTTCTCCAGCCCATTGTGCCCGCTTGATAGTCATTGATTTCTAACTTGAGATATTTAGCTTGAATACTATTAGCTAAGTCAACTTTCTCATCTAAAACAGGTTCTCCAGTCTTGGTATGAGCTAGCTTCCATTGTTTTTCTCCACTAGCATTTACATCATCTTGACCTGCATAGTAGAGGCTCCAAGATTTGATATTTGGATCATTTTGACCATTGCGAACGCGACGATCCCAATCAATTTCCACATGTCTAATTAATGTTGTTTTTGGCAGCGTTAATTCAAAGGTTGGCTTTTCAATATTTTGATTAGTTGCCCAGCGAGTATCCGGATTACCGTCCACTGCCTTGTCAGCTGTATACGGAGTGCCAGTTTCATAGTTATTAGCTTGGGCTGTAGCACCTTCTAAATGGTTACGGTCTTCCCTATCCTCAATCTGCTTTTCAACTGGTTTGAGTGTAGGTGTAGCTGGTTCTACAGGTTTAGAATCTGCTTTTGGTGTTTCAGATGGCTTCAGAGTCTCAGCTGGTTTGGGAGCTGTTGGACTTGTTGCTGAGCTTGTTTCTTCAGTTGCTGTAGGACTTGTTCCTACAGTATTTCCATGATTTTCTTCATGTCCTGCATCTGCCGTTGCTTCTGATTCAGCTTTCTTTAAAACAGCTGCTAAATCGTCTGGCAACTTATCTAGGGGCTGAGCTTGTGTGATTGTTCCTTCTTTCTCAGGAGTTCCACCTGTCTCTGCAGCTTGCACTACATTTGCACCAAAGATACTGGCACCGATCATTACAGAGGCTGCACCAATTGCAAATTTTCGAATACTATAGTGACAGCGTCTTTCAAAAAAATGTCTATCCATTTTTCTCCTATTCCTTTCATCCACTTATTAGAGTAAGCGGTCTCATTTCCCATTTAAAAATGGAGAGAACCTAGAGGTTCTCTCCAACTAAGTTATTTCTGTCTGAATTCTAGTTCCTTTAAACTCTAAAATCCAGTCTTCTTTAATTTTCTTTACGTTTTGTTGCAAGGACAGCAGCAGATAAGGCAAGACTGACGCCAGCTAGGAAGATAGCTGTATCAGATTGGCTTTCTCCTGTTTCTGGCAATCTCTTCTGCTCTTCTGTTGAAACTGAAGTTTTAGATTCTGCAAGTTTTCCTTGGCCCAATTGACTAATCTGATACTCAGGTTTTTCAACCGTTGGTGCTGCTTGATCGCCTGCTGTAGCCAATAGTCCTGTGTAGGCTGGCTTTTCGTTTACCAAAGCTTCTACTGCATTGGCTCCACCTTTGTATTCTGGAATTTCATTGATAGCCGCTTCTACTGCATTCGCACCACCTTTATATTCTGGCAATTCATGAACTAAGACTTCTGCTGCATTCGACCCATCTTTGTGTTCTGAAACTTCATTGACAGCTGCTTCTACTGCATTCGCACCGCCTTTATATTCTGGCAATTCATGAACTAAGGCCTCTACTGCATTGGCTCCACCTTTGTATTCTGGAACTTCATTGACAGCTGCTTCTGCCGCATTGACGCCACCTTTGTACTCTGGAATTTCATTAACAACTGCTTCTTCACCTGCTGTTACAACTAGGCCTTTATACTCAGGCACTTCAAGAATCGGTGCCACCTCTTCACCTTTGCTACTTGTAGGAGCATCTGGTTTAGCAGTCTGATCTTGTAGTTGGTTGAGATATTCTGCAAAGTAGGCAACCATTCTTTCAGTCAAGAGATGGTTATCCGCAGCATATTTCATGCTAGCTACTACACTTGCTACCTCCTCTTGATTTTCTTTGCTGGTCAATTTTTGAGCTTTCGCTAAAGCTGTTTCATAACCTGACAAATCAAGAGCTGTTTCTGCAACCTGTGGACGACTAAAGATTAACTCAGCAGCAGCTTGATATTTATCACCACCGTCTCCATAAGTCTTAGTACTTGTCAAAACAATTTTCTTAGCCTTAATTGTCTTACCAAAATCAATATCTTTTGGTTTATTGTTATCTGGCCAATCAGTTGCAGTGAAAGTATGTTCTTTACCAGATTCATCTGTCACAACAAGTTTCACATCACGCAGGTTACCATTTGATCCTGATCCACGTGGTACATAACGGAAGCCTGTGATTTCTGTCGCTTCTTTCAAGACCATAGTTGCAGGTTTGCCAACATCTCCACCATTCCAAGACGTATGCCATAGACTTGATAAGTTACCATCAAAGGCATTTGCTAAATCTTCTCCCGCTTGCGCTGGAGCATTTAGACTTTCAAAGTCTTCTGCTACCAAGGCTGTTTTCTTTTGTACCAAGGCATTCTTCAGAGCATCAATCTTAGAAATTTCAGCACGCGCTTCTTCTACACTAATGTCATCATCTGCTTGACTGAGGTTAAAGACAGCTTCCTTCAAGGCATCCATAGATTCCTTAGTATAGTTAGTCATAGCAACTGTTGGCAAGTAATTCTTCAGAGCATTTTCTGTCAACATCTTACCAGTTAACGTGATTTCCTCGATTTGAAGTTTATCCATAATGAAGTCATTGTAACCACGGAAGTTAGCATTTCCACCAGAATCTCCACGAGTATTGCTTGCGTTACCAGTTGAGTAGATACCCACCCAAGTATCGCCTGTGTCTGCACCTGTTACAAGGAAGGTTACCTTCTTAGCTTTCTTAGAATCTGTCCAAGTATTTGGCAATTCATGCATTTCCAAATTGCTTGCCTGATTACCGCGACGACCTGACTGGAATTCTCCCTTACTGACTACAAAGGCATAGGTATTGTCAGAGCCTGCTTCGTATTCAAAGGTTACGCGATAAGTCTTACCAGCTTCAAAACGGAAGTTTTGAGGAATTGTTTGGTAAACCAAGTTACGACGGCTCACCAATCCATTTGTCTTCAATGACCAATTTCCTTCGATGACATCATCTACTTTCTTACCATTCCAATCACGTTGTGTATATGGATCATGTTTTTCAGATAAGTGAGTACGATTATCCTCAACTCCTTCGATACCACCAATTACAAATGGGAAAATACCTTGAGCGACATTTTCAAAGTCTTGTTTAAATGTTCCTTTAGCTGTATCATGATTATCTCCGTACATACTTGAATTGTTTTCAAATGTACGAATTTCATCAAAGTAAGTTGCTTCATCACCAGCTTCACGACTCAAAGTAAGAGTGACATTTGATACATCTGAACCCGTTGTAAAGAAGGCATACATGTTTTGGAAGTAACTTGTATCGTCAACTGTAGCATTGTCACGACGAGTATTATGGGCATAGGCCTTAACATAGTTAAGAGCTAGTGATTTATTGGTATAGCTAGTCACTTCTTTTTCACCAGTATTCACTGTGATACTTGCTTTAGCATTACTACGGTTATCAACACCGACATAAACAGCATACTTAGTATTTGGTTTCAAGCCAGTCAGTTTCTGAGTAAGGCTGACTGTGCTCTTATTGCCTTGGATACGAAGCATTTCATTTGCGCCTTGTGATTTGACAATTTCTGCCTTAGAAGCATCACCAGAAATAGTCCAGTGTTTCAAGGTACCACTGTTAAATCCTTGGTCATAGATATGCATGCCTTCACTCCATGACATTTCAGGGTTGGTTTGTTTTGAACGGTAGAGAACATATGGTTGATTTGCAGTAAGATTAAGGGTAATCTTACCATCTTTCACAGCTACTTCCTGTTCTTCAGTCTTACCTTGGTCAGTTAGTTTATAAAGGTAAACCTTGTTCTTTGCCCAATCGTTCGGAAGTGTCCAAGTTGTTGCACCAGCTTGCGTATTGAAGTAGTACATTTTTTCCTTATCAGCAGGAAGTTTTTTACCATTTGCATCCCAGTTCCAAGGAGTCAAGTAAGCTGAACCATCTTGGATGACACGTCCATTGAGAGTCACTGTACGTTCACGGTATTGCGGACTATTGACATCATTTGACTTACGAGTCACAACAACTTTGTTATTATCAGCATCTACCAATTCCACTCGCATTTCTGGAGTCCATTTATAGGTGCTACCGTTATCAGACATAGTGACTGGTGTACCATTTTCCCACTTGCTTACAGTGAAGTGTTGGAAGTACTTGGTCATGACATCATGAGCAAACAAGTTGGTTACATAGCCATTGTAGTCACTTCTTCCTTGCCAACCTTCAAAGTCTTTCATGCTGTAACCACCTAGAAGTGGATAGTTAGCTGCTCCACCGTAACTTCTGTAATCCCCAACCCAAGAATCTTTTTGGTGGTTGCGGATAAAGCGCGTGATAGCACTGTTGATACCTTTATTAGTGTAGCCACCATAGGTCAAGTCAGCTG
>CAJZGT010000027.1 GCA_916048145.1 uncultured Streptococcus sp. | reverse complement strand
CTTAAGTGCCAACGTTTCTTTGTAGGAGACACTGAGGTTTTCGATACGTATCATAAACTTGTATTCCTCCTTACTCTTAATATACCTTAAAAAAAAAATTAAGTCAAGTTAATTTTTGAAAAATTTAAAATAATAACTGAAAATGATGAAAAAGGAAAGTCCATTTTTAATTGCATTCCCAAGCAATTTTTGTTAAGCTAGCAATAACTTAAAAAATGAAAGCGAGAACAAGATGACACGTTATCAAGATGATTTTTATGATGCAATCAATGGAGAATGGCAGAAGACAGCTGAAATTCCAGCAGATAAGTCTCAAACGGGAGGTTTTGTTGATTTAGACCAGGAAATTGAAGACCTGATGCTGGCGACAACAGACAAGTGGTTGGCAGGTGAAGAGGTGCCTGAGGATGCTATCTTGGCAAACTTTGTCAAATACCACCGCCTAGTTCGTGATTTTGACAAGAGAGAAGCTGACGGTATCACACCTGTCTTACCACTCCTTAAAGAATTCCAAGAGTTGGAGACTTTTGCAGATTTCACTGCCAAACTAGCAGAGTTTGAGCTTGCAGGAAAACCTAATTTTCTTCCTTTTGGTGTATCGCCAGACTTTATGGATGCCAGAATCAATGTTCTATGGGCTAGCGCTCCAAGCACGATCCTGCCAGATACGACCTACTATGCAGAAGACCATCCTCAACGCGAAGAGCTCTTGACTCTTTGGAAAGAAAGCAGCGCAAATCTCCTCAAGAAATATGATTTCTCTGATGCAGAAATTGAAGATTTGCTAGAAAAAAGACTAGAATTGGACCGTCGAGTTGCGGCAGTGGTGCTCTCTAATGAAGAAAGTTCAGAATATGCTAAACTCTACCATCCATATGCTTACGAAGATTTCAAGAAATTTGCGCCTGCCCTACCTTTGGATGACTTCTTCCAAGCTGTTCTTGGACAAGTACCAGACAAGGTTATCGTAGACGAGGAACGTTTCTGGCAAGCCGCAGATCAATTCTATAGTGAAGAGGCCTGGCCTCTCCTCAAGGCAACCTTAATTTTAAGTGTTGTGAATCTTTCAACCAGCTATTTAACAGAAGAAATCCGTGTCTTGTCAGGTGCCTATAGCCGTGCGCTTTCAGGTGTTCCAGAAGCCAAAGACAAGGTCAAGGCAGCCTACCAGCTAGCACAAGGTCCATTCAAACAAGCCTTGGGTCTTTGGTATGCCCATGAAAAATTCTCCTCAGAAGCCAAGGCAGACGTAGAGAAAAAAGTGGCAACCATGATTGATGTCTATAAGGAACGCTTGGCCCAGAATGACTGGCTGACTCCAGAAACTCGTGACAAGGCCATTGTCAAACTCAATGTCATCAAGCCTTATATCGGTTACCCAGAAGAATTGCCAGAACGTTATAAGGACAAAGTAGTAAATGAAAATGCTAGTCTTTTTGACAATGCTCTAGCCTTTGCGCGTGTGGAAATCAAGCACAGTTGGAGCAAGTGGAACCAGCCTGTAGACTATAAGGAATGGGGCATGCCTGCTCATATGGTCAATGCCTACTACAATCCACAGAAGAACCTAATTGTCTTTCCAGCGGCCATTTTACAGGCTCCTTTCTATGACTTGCATCAGTCATCTTCTGCTAACTACGGTGGTATTGGTGCAGTTATTGCCCATGAAATTTCCCACGCCTTTGATACCAACGGAGCTTCCTTTGATGAAAATGGTAGTCTCAAGGACTGGTGGACAGAGAGTGACTATACTGCCTTCAAAGAGAAAACACAAAAAGTCATTGACCAGTTTGATGGACAGGATTCTTATGGAGCAACCATCAACGGTAAATTGACTGTGTCAGAAAACGTGGCTGACTTGGGAGGAATCGCTGCAGCGCTTGAAGCAGCGAAGAGAGAACCAGACTTCTCAGCAGAAGAGTTCTTCTACAACTTCGGTCGCATCTGGCGCATGAAAGGTCGTCCAGAATTTATGAAACTTTTGGCTAGTGTCGATGTGCACGCACCAGCCAAACTCCGTGTCAATGTACAAGTACCAAACTTCGATGATTTCTTTACAACCTATGATGTCAAAGAAGGAGACGGTATGTGGCGTTCACCAGAAGACCGCGTGATTATTTGGTAATGAATCCAATCTAATACTAAAAACCGTAAATCTGCATAGGATGGGTTAAAGAGGTTAACATGAAGAAATTTTTAATGATGCTTTCAGCTATTCTTACTGTTTTTGTTTTAGCATCTTGTGGTGCAAACAAAAAAGATGAAAAAATAGAACCTTCGGCAACACAATCATCTTCTACCAAAGAGGAACAGAAGGAAAGCTCTACGAAGTCAGAGAGCCAAACTAGTACAAGTTCTTCAATGGCAACGCCGTCAACAACAATGGAAACGAAAAGCGAAACAGGAAAAGATTTGTACAAGGAAGTAATAGAGCGGTACAATCACTATCAGGCACTTTTAAGTAGTGGTGACCGAGAATCCTTGTATGAAAAGTTGAAACAGAACAAGATTTTTTCTGAAGAGTATGGCTATATCTTTACACTAAGCACCTACGATAAACCAGCTAGTCTTCATTATGTGTTTGCTGATTTAAATAATGATGGTCAGGATGAATTAATTATTGGAGATAAAAAATATATAGGAGCCATTTACTATTTAGAGAATAAACAACCCAAGTTACTTCATACAGCTTATGTAGCTTCTGCGGGAGGCTTTCGTTCTAGTCTAGTCATTTATGAAAATGGCCAAGTCAGATATGCAGACTGGCAGTCAACACGACCAGAAATGAACTTAAGTCTGTATGCTTTTGATAAAGACGGAGTACAGAAGATTAAGGAAGGTATCTTTCAAATTGGTAGTGATCAAAAGCCAGAGCAAATCTTAGAGATTTCTTCTAATGCACTTGATTTAGCTAAATTTGATTGGAAAGAATTTGAGCCAGTCAACTAGTATTTGATGAAATTCAATACTAGACTAGATTCTAAGATCAAAGAATGGAGAATTGAATAGCAATATACAAAAACCAAGGATAAAAATTCCTTGGTTTTTTGCTTGCTAGAAAAAAGGATTAAAGGTCTTTTCATGGGCGATAGTCGTAGCTGGACCATGTCCTGGATAGACATCGTAGTTTGGTAGGGTGAAGAGTTGCGTCTGAATGCTATGGAGGAGTTGTTCCGTGCTACCTGTAGGAAGGTCTGTCCGTCCGATGGTTTCTCGGAATAGAGCATCTCCCGTCAAGACTAGATGAGCATCAGGAAAGACCAGAGAAACACCGCCAATAGAGTGCCCTGGGGTCGGTAGAACTGTAAAACGAAATTCCTCAAGCTGGTATTCCTCATGAAAGACAAAGGTGTGCTCTGCTGGTTTTGCGACCACATCTGCCATATCATCATGACGAGGGAGACCAGAGAGATTATCGACTGGAGTGTAAAGCCAGCTAGCTTCGCTCTCTGCGATATAGACAGGAGGATTGCCAAAAGTTTCGCGAACTAGGTCCAGACTCATGATATGGTCATAATGAGCGTGGGTCAAGAGAATAGCGCAGATCGGTTTGTTGATGCTCTCTATTGTCTGACGAATGGCTTCCCAATGGCTACCAGGATCGACAACGATGAGGTGTTTTTCACCTTCTAGGTAATAGGTGTTTTCATAGGCAACAGGATTCACAGTTTTATGGATTTTCATACTAGCTCCAATCTCAAAGAATGTACTAAATTAAGTATAGCACAGTTAGGGAGAATAAAGTGGATAGAAAATCCTTCTCTTTTAAAGAATGTTAGTTGCTATCTACTTCATTCTGTTCAAAATAGAGGTAACTATTTTCTAGTTAGGAACTAGCTAGAATTTTTAATGATTTCACAGAGATTTTAAATGAGTTGGAGAGTAAATGATTAAAAAATGATAATGAATCAAGAAAAGTGTATCCTATACTAGAATGAAGTTTGTGATAAAAGAAAATAAAATATACATGTAAAGTTAATTTGCATTAATATATTGAATTTCTAAAACTCTAGTATCTAACCTATAACAACTTGCTATATCTAATCATACAAGTCAAAGAGTCTGAAAATTATTGTATTTTTGGAAAATATTTATTTTTAATTTAGAATAAAAAAAGAAGCTATTTTATTTGCTATGCACTAGAAAATATGATATCATAAAGTCGTATGTTGTAGACAATTTTATGATATTGAAAATGACCGCTAACATCTTTTGTTTCAGCTGAGGTTAGCAGTTAATTTTCGATATCAAGAACTTGTAAACTAACATCAAAATAAAAAAAGGAGGTTGTAGGTCTAAATGAAAGGCAAGCAACAAGATTATAGAGTAGAGAAATATATACGATACGGAATTCGTAAATATAGTTTTGGTGCGGCGTCGGTAGCTATTGCGGCTGGACTTATGTTCCTAGGAAATGGGGCTGTATCAGCAACTGAAGTACAGGGAACTGAAGTGGCAGTAGCATCAACGACATCAAAAGCACAAGATGAGGTTCCGTCATCTGACAAAGGAAAATCTGAGTCAGAGACTGCATCTGCCAATGCAACAGTAGAAAGCAAATCAGAAGCTAATAAGGTTGCAGATAAAGTAGCTTTGACAAATAAAGTAGCAGCTTTGGAAGCGAAATTGTCTACTGCTAAGAAAGCGGACGCAGCAGCTCAAACAGCTGCTAAAGAAGCATTGGTTTCAGCTAAAGCAATTCTAGCGAAGGCAGATGCTAGTCAAGCAGTTGTTGATGCAGAAGTAGCTAAAATTGCTGATTTGACTACTGTTTTGACAGAGTCAGATGCAACTGCTCAAAAAGCTGAAGAGGCAAAAAAAGCAGAGGAAGCTAAAAAAGCTGAAACAGCAAAAACAGCTACCCCTATCACTGATGCTAAAAAAGTTTTGGACCAAGTGACGTCAGAAGCGGAAGTAACTAATGTCCTTGCGGAAGAAGCTGTTCGTAAAAACCATGTTGAGGGTGAAAATAAAGAAGCAATCGAAGCAGCGGTTGCAAAAAACAAAGAGGTTATTGCAGAAGCTAAAAAGACCTTGGATGTAAAAGACTTGACTATCAAAGAAATTGATGCTCAACTCTCACGTTTGAATGAGTCTATCCTTGCGGTATACAATGATCTTAAAAAAGCAGGAATCGGTCGTGATGGGAAACTTGCTGTAGCGTTAGCAGCACAAGATTTTTATGCTGAAGAATCTACAAATACGACTCATGCTTCAAAAATAAATGCAACAGTCCATACAGGAACAGATACCTATACAATTCCACACAAAGAAATTAAACCAACCCCAGCTGGGGTTGATACTGTAGGATTAGAAGTAGTTGTGTACTCTAACCAACGTGAGGGTGCTGATAAAAATGCTGGAAATGCTCAGACTACTGCAGGAGGTGGTCGAACAGGTCATAATAATAAAGGTCGTGTTGATTATCCTTTAACACCAGAGGCTTCTAAAAAGTTAGTAGAAGAGGCTCCGTTATGGAGAAATAAACTCCGTGCAGATGGTTCAACGATTGCAGATAGAGCAACTGCGATTTATTCGGCTGGCGGTGGGTATGAATACCTAGCTACTGAAATCTACAAATATGGATACGAACAAGGAATTGATCGCGTATATATCAAAGGTTTGAAAGACCGTATTGCTGTTACAGAGGCTGCTAAGAAAGCTGGATGGAGTCTTACTTCTATAAAACCAACCAATATGGTTCCTGGTTTATCATATGATGAGGCAACAGATATTATTCAAGGGGTAGTCTCTTCCGATATTGAAAACGGGGTATATGATTTACGTTTTAATATAACTGCAACTAACACTGACGGCCGTTCAGTAACTTTCCAACTTCAGAATTTACGTATGGGTTGGGTAGGATGGCAAGACACCACACCTCCTAAAATAGAATCTGATTCTGCTCGTTATGAACGTACTGTAGGTGATGATGCGAATATCAATGTCCGAATTTATGATAATGCTGGATCAGGTGTGATTCCTAAGGGTTCTAGTGGGGACTATGATTATACAACAGCTGAAGGTAAAGTAATTAAAGTTCGTAAACAGAATTCACCAGCTGTAACTGGTGTGTCAGGCTATAATACTACAGGAGCGACTTTAGATGATTCTAAAGTGTTGATTCCAGGTACCAACTATAGTCTTTCCAATAGTTCAATAGCTGAACAAGCTAATGATAGAACCAATAATGGTAATGCTATTATTGGAGGTAAGGTTACGGAGGCAGGTATCTATACGGTCTCAGTATATGCCAAAGACTATGATAAGTTATCTAAACGTACAACTTGGAACCAATCAGGTCAAGAGGCACATGCTTCTATCACAGTTGTGGTGAAACCCAAAGTTGAGGTTCAAAACGTTGAAACTTACTCAACAACAGTTCCTGTTAAAATCTCTAGAGGTGCAACAAGTGCAAAAGTAACGATGCCAGATGGAACTGTAACAAATCTTAAAGTAGTTAACGGTAAGTGGCGTGTAGATAGTGGCTCAACTAATAGAGCTGTTACAGAAAACCAGGAGCTAGGTTCTGTAGATTCTGATACTATTTTCAACATTCCGGTTACATCAGCAGCAACGGCTAAAGTAGGTGTGGATAACATTACTGTTGAAGCATCATCTGAAAATGTTAAGGGAACTTTCCTACGTGAACAAGTTGAATTAACTGGAACTGATAATAAAAAACACACCGCAAAATTAAATAGTGCAACTGGTCATTGGGAACTTCCAGCTGATTATGCTGAAGTAAAGACACCAAATGGTGATGGTACTACAACGTGGATAAAACGCCAAGTGTATACTGAAGCGCAACAAGATGGAGCAATGAAATTCTACATCTATGAGTATATTCGTAAGCTGGATATAAGTGGTAAGGTAATTAGTGTTACTACACCAGAACGTCCACTCACTGAATATGCTTCTAAGAATACTAGTCAAGCAGGTGATGGAATGTCAGTAACAATCACTTATGATAAACATTCCAATACATGGACTTCATCAGATGGTACAGAAGTGACTGCTACTAAATTGGGTGACGATTCTTGGGAAGTACATACTAAATCAGGATTTGGTGGTATCATTAGAGGAACAATTGCAACAAGCTCAGATGTTGCAACTGTAGTTAATACAAAACCAACAGCAAGTTCACAGAATTATACGTCTACAAAAGGAACTGCGGTAGATCTCCGTAATGAAGCAAAAGCTGCAGTGAGAATCTCTGATACAGAAGATACTAAGTACAGTAAAACAACTTACATTACTCGTATTACAGTAACATCTCCTTCTGGAGTTCAGAAGGTTTATGACACTAAACAAGATGCAAACAACTACAATCTTGCTAGTGGTTATACACTGAATGAAGTGGGAGTCTATACAGTAACAGTTAACGTTATTGATAGTAATGGTAATTACACAACAGATGCTACAATAGGTGGAACTGAATCTGGTGTGGATCATGGGGCTGGCTCATCAACAGCTACAACTACTTACCACATCACAGTAACAGACACGATTAAAGGTCACGATGCTACATCATCTGATATCCAAGGAGCTACTCAAACAGGAACACCAACCTTTACTTCTGTAGGTGACGGTTCAACTATCTCACCAAGTGCAAAATCACTAGCTAAGTTGGTTGCCGCTGATGGTAATCTAGTTGAGACTTTAAAAGTTGCAAATGAGGGAACTTATACAATTAACCCAGAAACAGGTGTTGTAACCTTCGAACCACTTCCAACATTCAAAGGAACAGCAACTCCAGTAACTGTTAAACTAACTGCAATTCTAGGTACAGATGCTAATAATGCTAATATTACTGCAACTGCGACAGCTACTTACACACCAAAAGTAGTTCCAGTAACACCAACCGCAGTAGCATCTCAAACAACTGGACCTCAAGGGAAAGCCCAAACTTCTGCTATTAAGTTTGACGCAGCAGATACAGATGATACAACTGTAAACTTTGCTAAAGGAACAGTTGCTATTGATGCAAATACAACAAAATCTGTTGATCTTAATACAGCATCAGTAACTCTTCTTAATGAAAACGGT
Organism: uncultured Streptococcus sp.; assembly: GCA_916048145.1. Classification (GTDB taxonomy): domain Bacteria; phylum Bacillota; class Bacilli; order Lactobacillales; family Streptococcaceae; genus Streptococcus. The sequence goes on along the minus strand of CAJZGT010000027.1, from coordinate 4,340 downwards.
GATGCTGTACCGTCTGTAACAGTTGAAAATGAGGGAACTTATACACTGGATAAAGCGACAAATGTTATTACATTCCAACCAGTCGCAACATTCACAGGAACTGTTACAAAACCAGTTAATGTACGTATTGCAGATGCAAATGGTACTACTGTAACAACTACTTACACTCCAACTGTCACAGATGTAACTATGACAGCTGAAAATGCAACATCTGAAGACGTTCAAGGTAAAACACAAACTGGAACACCAGAATTTGAAACATCAGATCCATCAGTAACGATTGCAACACGTCAGTTGATTGATCCATCAACGATGCAACCAACTACTAGTGTTACAATTGCAAATGAAGGAACATACACAATTGATCGAACAACAGGTGTTGTAACCTTCGTACCAGTGCCAACATTTACTGGAGAAGGAACAGGAGTAACTGTTCAAGCAACAGATTCGAATGGTGAGACAGCAACAGCTACTTATAAACCAACTGTAACACCAATCACGATTACTGGTGAAGATGTAACATCTAAGAATATCCAAGGTGAACAGCAGTCAGAAACACCACTATTCTCATCATCAGATGAGAGTGCTCCAGTATCAAATTACAAACTTGTAGATCCAGCTACTGGAAATCCAACGACTGAACCTTCAGTGACTGTTGAAAATGTTGGTACATACACAATTGATTCAACAACAGGTGTAGTAACATTCCAACCAGTTGCAACTTATAAAGGAACACCAACACCAGTAACAGTTCAAGCATCAGCTACTATTACTAATGAAAAAGATGAATCAACAGTCATCACAGGTACAGCTACCTATACTCCAACAGTAGTTCCTGTAGCCCCAACAGCTAAAGAATCAGCGACAGTTGGTAAACAAGGTCAAGCGCAAACGTCACAAATTGTTTTTGACACCCCTGATACAGATGCTACAACATTGAACTTCGCTAAAGGAGAAACATCTGAAGTATTAGGTGAAGATGGTCAACCAAAATCAGTTGCTCTTAATAAGAATACTTTGACACTTCTTGATGCGAACGGAAATTCTGTAACCACAGTTAAGGTTGATGGTGAAGGAACTTACACTCTTGATAAAACAACTAATGTCATTACATTCCAACCAACTGAAGAATTCACAGGCAAAGCTACACCAGTTAGTGTACGTATTGCAGATGCGAATGGTACTACTGTAACAACTACTTACACTCCAACTGTTGTTGCTGAAGATGGAACAGTCATTGTTGAGTACAAGGATGAAGAAGGTAACGTTATCTCTCCTTCAACAACTCCAGTAAACAACGAAAAAGTAACAACTCCATTTACAACTGAACCAAAAGAAATTCCTGGTTACACTCTTGTTAAAGTGGCAACAACAAATGGTACGGTTGATGAAGCTACTAAGAATGTTTCAGGTAAGGTTACAAATGATACAACTACTGTAACATATACTTATAGAAAGAATGTTCAAACAGCAACTATTTCTTACTATGATGTGACAACTGGTGCAGAAGTTGCGATTGATTCAACTAAAGTACCAGCAGCATCTGTTGAGACAGTAGAAGGCGTTTATAACGGTGCTATCGACTTTACTAATCGTGAAAAAGCAATTGCAGCTCTTGAAAAAGCTGGCTATACGTTAGTAGAAGACAGTTTCGTTGCAGCAACAACAGCTGACAAACTGTTTGATAACGACACGGCGGTAACTCAAAACTTCAAGGTAACAGTTAAACAACGTGTGGAACCAGTGACTCCAAATGATGAGAAACCTGTTCCAGGTCAACCAGTTGATCCAGAAAATCCAAATTCACCAGTATGGCCAAGTACTGCAGAAAATCTTGAGTTAACTAAGACAGTTACTCGTACAATCAAGTACCGCTACAACGATGAAAATGGTAAAGAAGTAACAGCTGATGAAGTTCAAACAGTAACCTTCACACGTAGCGCAAGCGTTAACTTGGTAACAGGAAATGTTGAATACACTGACTGGTCAGCAGCACAAACGCTTGAAGAAGTAGTTTCTCCAGAAGTAGCTAATTATACTTACGATAAGGGAACTGTTCCAAGTCTTGAGGTAACAAACGGGTCAACTGATAGTACAGTGTACGTTATCTATAAACCAGTAGCGCCAACTGCAACACCTGCTACATCAACTGATATCCAAGGTAAGCCACAAACAGGTACTCCAACATATAAACATGCTGATGGAACTGAGTTGAAACCAACAACAGATAATCCAGCTAAGTTCGTTGGAACTGAGGAAACAACTATTCCAGCTACTAAGGATGGTAAGACAGTTGGTACATATACAATCGATCCAACTGGTACAGTAACCTTCACACCAAATAAAGACTTCGTTGGAACACCAGACCCAGCTAAAGTAGTTGTAACAGATCCTACAAATGGTACAACTGTTGAGTCAAGCTACACTCCAACTGTAACCCCAGTTACACCAACAGGTGTGGATACAACTTCTACAGGTCCTAAGAACACTCCTCAATCTGGTACACCAACATTTGTACCTGGTCATAAAGATGTACCAATGGACAATACTGTTCCTGCTAAATTTGAAGATGGTACAACAAGTAAAACAGTTCCAAACGAAGGAACATATACTGTTGATGCAACAGGTAAGGTAACCTTCACACCAGTACCAAACTACGTTGGCACTCCAGAAGGTGTCGTAGTGGTTCGTAAGGACACAAATGGAACTGTAGCGAAAGCTACTTATACTCCGCGTGTGCTTTCTGAAGATGGTACAGTTATTGCTAAGTATGTGAATAAAGAAGGTGAGGCAATCGCAGATACAACTGTTGTTGTTGAAAACGAAGAAACAGGAACTTCTTACACATCATCAGCTAAGACAATTCCAGGTTATGTATTAACAGAAACTCCAGCTAATGCAAATGGTACAGTTACAAACGGTTTGACAACTATTACTTATGTATATGAAAAAGCAACTCAAAACGCTACAGTTACATATGTAGATGTCACAACTGGAACTGAAAAAGTTCTTGGAGATATTGATAAGGCTTCTGGTAAGTTCGATGAAGTGATCAATTACTCTACTGAAGACCGTATTATTGCTCTTCAAAAAGCTGGATATGAATTGGTAAACGATGGATTCACAACTGAAGATGGACGTGTTTATGATGCAGATGATACTAAGAATAACTTCAAGGTAACAGTTAAACAACGTGTGGAACCAGTAACTCCAAATGATGAGAAACCTGTTCCAGGTCAACCAGTTAATCCAGAAGATCCAAATTCACCAGTATGGCCAAATACTGCAGAAAATCTTGAGTTAACTAAGACAGTTACTCGTACAATCAAGTATCGCTACAACGATGAGAATGGTAAAGAAGTAACAGCTGATGAAGTTCAAACAGTAACCTTCACACGTAGCGCAAGCATTAACTTGGTAACAGGAGATGTGGAATACACTGACTGGTCAGCAGCACAAACGCTTGAGGAAGTAGTTTCTCCAGAAGTAGCTAATTATACTTACGATAAGGAAACTGTTCCAAGTCTTGAGGTAACAAACGAGTCAACTGATAGTACAGTATACGTTATCTATAAACCAGTAGCGCCAACTACAACACCTGCTACATCAACTGATATCCAAGGTAAGCCACAGACAGGTACTCCAACATATAAACATGCTGATGGAACTGAGTTGAAACCAACAACAGATAATCCAGCTAAGTTCGTTGGAACTGAGGAAACAACTATTCCAGCTACTAAGGATGGTAAGACAGTTGGTACATATACAATCGATCCAACTGGTACAGTAACCTTCACACCAAATAAAGACTTCGTTGGAACACCAGACCCAGCTAAAGTAGTTGTAACAGATCCTACAAATGGTACAACTGTTGAGTCAAGCTACACTCCAACTGTAACCCCAGTTACACCAACAGGTGTGGATACAACTTCTACAGGTCCTAAGAACACTCCTCAATCTGGTACACCAACATTTGTACCTGGTCATAAAGATGTACCAATGGACAATACTGTTCCTGCTAAATTTGAAGATGGTACAACAAGTAAAACAGTTCCAAACGAAGGAACATATACTGTTGATCCAACAGGTAAGGTAACCTTCACACCAAATAAAGATTTCGTTGGAACTGCAACAGGAGTAACTATTGTACGTAAAGACACTAACGGAACAGAGGTAAAAGCTAAGTATACACCAACTGTTTATGAAGTGAAGTCTGATACACAAGTTGCAACTGTAACTTACAAAGATACTAAGGGAACAATTCTTGGTGAAGTGGATATCCTTCAAGGTGATTCTGGTTCTGAAATGAACTACTCTACTGCAGAACGTATCAACGCACT